>NZ_JBHWLY010000095.1:0-21378 GCF_042730435.1 Nocardioides sp. NPDC059952
GGGAAAATGGCGCCGCCGCGGTCAGCGGATGTCGGCGAGCGTGCGCGCCTTGTCCAGGAGCGCGCCGGTGGCGACGAGGCCGACGACCGCCCTGATGTCGGGCGCCAGGAACCGGTCCGGGCCCGGCGGCGGGACCAGCTCGCGGACCTGCGAGACCAGCGCGGCGCCGACGGCGCCGGGACGCTCGGGCGCGCGCATGTCGATCGCGCGGGCGGCGGTGAGGATCTCGATGGCGATGACCTGCCGAGCCCCGGAGATCGCGCGGCGCAGCTTGCGGGCGGCGTTCCAGCCCATCGAGACGTGGTCCTCCTGCATCGCGGAGGTGGGGATGGAGTCGACGCTCGCCGGGACGGCGAGCCGCTTGAGGTCGGAGACGATCCCGGCCTGCGTGTACTGCGCGATCATGTGCCCGGAGTCGACCCCAGGGTCGTGGGCGAGGAACGGCGGCAGCCCGTGGTTGCGCGACTTGTCGAGGAAGCGGTCGGTGCGGCGCTCCGAGATGGAGGCGAGGTCCGCGGTGGCGATGGCCAGGAAGTCGAGTACGTAGCCGACCGGTGCGCCGTGGAAGTTGCCGTTGGACTCGACCCGGCCGTCGAGGGTGACCACCGGGTTGTCGACCGCGCTGGCGAGCTCGACCTCGGCCACCCGCGCCGCGTGGGCCATGGTGTCGCGCACCGCGCCGTGGACCTGGGGCGCGCAGCGCAGCGAGTAGGCGTCCTGCACCCGGGTGAACCCGGTGCCGCGGTGGTCGGCGACGATGCCGCTGCCCGCGAGGACGGCGCGGATGTTGGCGGCCGAGGTCGCCTGGCCGGGGTGCGGACGCAGCTCCTGCAGATCGGAGGCGAACACGCTGTCGGTGCCCTGGAGCCCCTCGATGCTGAGCGCTCCGGCGATGTCGGCGGTGGCCACCAGGTCGTCCAGGTCGGCGAGCGCCAGGACCAGCATCGCCAGCATCCCGTCGGTGCCGTTGATCAGCGCCAGCCCCTCCTTCTCGCGCAGCCGCACCGGGTCGATCCCGGCGGCCGCCAGCGCGTCGGCCGCGGGAACGAGGTCGCCGTCGGCGTCGCGTACCTCGCCCTCACCCATCGCCGCGAGCGCGCAGTGGGCCAGCGGGGCCAGGTCGCCGGAGCAGCCGAGCGAGCCGTACTCACCGATCACCGGGGTGATCTGGGCGTTCAGGAGCGCCGCGTAGGTCTGGGCGACCTCGGGGCGCACGCCCGTCCGCCCCGTGGCGAGGGTCGATAGGCGCAGCAGCATGAGGCCGCGTACGACCTCCTTCTCGATCTCCGCGCCCGAGGAGGCCGCGTGCGAACGGACCAGCGAGGCCTGCAGCTGCGCGCGGTGCTCGGGCGGGATCGAGGTGTTGGCCAGAGCGCCGAAACCGGTCGAGATGCCGTAGTGGGGACGGGTGTCATGAGCCAGGGACTCGATGAGCTCGCGGCTCGTGGCCATCGCGGTCAGCGACTCGTCGGTCAGGGTGATGAGGGTGTTGTGACGGGCGACGGCGACCACCTGATCGAAGGTGAGCGCGCCGACCCCGACGGGAACCGTGGTGTTGGTCATGACCAGAGTGGATCACATCACATTCACGCGGGTGCGCACAGGCCGTTGTCGGCGGCGTCCTTCTCCTGGTCCTCCGGGCTCACGGAGTCGGCCGGCACCTCTTCCGGTGAGGCGCTGACCTCGGGATCTCCCGGTGTGGCGGGGGCCGTCGGCGAAGGGGCGGCGGAGGCCGTGGCCTCGTGCAGCGGACGGTCCTCGAGCATCCGCTGCCACAGCTCGTCGGCCTCCGGCAGGATCTCGAGACGGCCCCAGTTGGGGTCGCCGGCGGGGTAGGCCCGGTTGGGCACGGTCTCGAACTCGATGCTCGAGGGATCGAGGTCGCGCATCTCGGCGGCCAGATCGACCAGGCCGGCCACGAAGCCGATGTCCGTGGTGATCGACTTGGACAGCTCGGTGGCGAACGTGGCCAGGCGCTGCGGGCGGGTCAGCGTGCCGGCGGAGAGGACCTTCGTGGCCAGGGCGGTGAGGAAGTACTGCTGACGCCGCATCCGGCCGAGGTCGGCGTTGGGGGTGGAGGAGCGGTTGCGTACGTAGTCGAGGGCTTGCTTGCCGCGCAGGTTGTGGGTGCCGGCGGGCAGGAAGATGTTGTGCTCCTCGTCGTCGATCGCCTCCGGAATGCAGATGGTGACACCGCCGACGGCGTCGACCATGCCGCGGAAGCCGGCGAAGTCGAGCGCGAGGTAGTGGTCGATCGGGATCCCGGTGAGCAGCTCGGTCTGGCGGGCGGTGCAGATCGGGCCGCCCAGGGAGTACGCCTCGTTCCACATCACGCCGCTCGCCTCGGGGATCGTGGTGCCGTCCGCGGCGGTGCACTCCGGCCGGTCGACGAGCGCGTCGCGGGGGATCGAGACCCCGTAGGCCGAGGTCCGGTCGGCGGAGACGTGCAGCAGGATCGTGCTGTCGGAGCCGCCGGAGCCACCCTCGCCGTCGATCGAGCAGCCGTCGCAGTCACGTGCGTCGGTGCCGAGGATCAAGATGTTGAGCGGCTGCTTGGGGCCCTCGTCCGCCTCCTGCGGCTCGTCGAGGAGGTGGTTGATGTCGCCCCCGGAGCCGAGGTTGCGGTTGAGGTGGTCGTAGAACGCCCAGGTGCCGATCCCGGTGCCGACCGCCAGGAACAGCATCGTGACCACGACGGTGAGCACGACCGTACGTGTCCCCGACCTCGCTTTGGTCCCCATCACCCTCCCTCACCGTCCGCCTGAGCAGACCGTCTGCGTGTGCAGCCCACACAGGTTCTACGCGCCAGTGAGCCGAGAGGTTGCTGCTTCAGGTAACGGCATTGTGAAACCATGAGGAAGGCACTGTCCGAAAACCGCGCGTAATTTCGTTCCGAACGCGGCAACATGGTGGACATGGATGGGACGACGAGCGTGAACGGACTCGACTTCGAATCGTGCTACCGCGCTGTTCGTTCGCGCGACCGGCGCTTCGACGGCATCTTCTACACGGCGGTCGCCTCGACCGGGATCTACTGCCGGCCCTCGTGCCCGGCGCGGACCCCGGCGCTGGTGAACGTCTCCTTCCACCGGACCGCCGCGGCCGCTCAGGCCGCCGGCTACCGGGCCTGCAAGCGCTGCCGTCCCGATGCCACCCCGGGCAGCCCGGAGTGGGACGTGGCCGCGACCCTGGCCGGGCGCGCGATGCGGCTGATCGCCGACGGCGTCGTCGACAGGGAAGGCGTCGAGGGGCTGGCGCGTCGGGTCGGCTACTCGCCACGCCACCTCACCCGGCTGCTGACCACCGAGCTCGGCGCCGGTCCCTTGGCGCTGGCCAGGGCGCGCCGCGCGCAGACCGCCCGGACGCTGGTGGAGACCACCGAGCTCGGCTTCGCGGACATCGCCTTCGCGGCCGGCTTCTCGAGCGTACGTCAGTTCAACGACACCGTCCGCGAGGTCTATGCGGCCTCGCCGACCGAGCTCCGCGGCCGCCGCGGCTCGCGGCGCCGAGCCGACGGGACGATCGCGCTGCGACTCGCCGTCCGCACGCCGTTCGCCGGCCGAGCGCTGCATGTGTTCCTGCGCGACCACATGGTGCCGGGCGTCGAGGTCGCCGGGGTCGACGACGGGCGGCGATGGTTCGCCCGCACCCTCGACCTGCCCAACGGGCCGGGCACGCTGCGTCTCGAGCTCGCCGACATCCCTGAGGGAGAGACCGGCTTCGTCCACGCGACCTTCAAGCTCGCCGACCTGCGCGACACCACCGCAGCCGTCGAGCGTGCCCGCCGGCTGCTCGACGCCGACTGCGACCCGCGCGCGGTCGGCGACGTCTTCGTCGGGGACGAGGTGATCGGCCCGCTGGCCCTGGCGCTGCCAGGGCTCCGGGTGCCGGGCACCGTCGACGGGGGCGAGCTGGCGCTGCGTACGATCGTGGGGCAGCAGGTCTCGGTCGCCGGTGCGCGCACCGTGCTGGCGGGGATCGTCGCCGAGCACGGCCGACCGATCGCGACCGACATCGACGGACTCACCCATCTGTTCCCGTCCGCGGACGCCCTCGCCGCCGCCGACCCGGCCGGCATGCCTATGCCGCGCTCGCGTGGGCGTGCGGTCACCGGTCTGGCGGCGGCGCTCGCCTCCGGCGAGCTCCAGCTGGACCGCGGCACCGACCGTGACGTCGTGCACGAGCAGCTGCTCGGCCTGCCCGGCGTCGGTCCCTGGACCGCCGACTACGTCGCGCTGCGCGCGCTCGGCCATCCCGATGTCTTCCTGCCGACCGATGTCGGCATCAGACGAGCGCTGGAAGTGCTCGGTGCGCCCGCGGCGGACGTCGCCGGGTGGCGGCCGTGGCGCTCGTACGCCCTGCTCTACCTGTGGACTTCACTGACTGCCTTGGAGGAACTCTGATGTGGACCATCATCGACTCGCCCGTCGGCGAGCTCCGGCTGGTCGCGCACGACGGCGCGATCACCGCGATCGACTTCATGCCGGCCGACTACGCCAACGGCCGGGTGCTCGGGGACCGGTCCGACTCGGAACCGCTGCTGCTGGAGTGTGGCCGGCAGCTCGCCGAGTACTTCGCCGGTGACCGGACCACCTTCGACCTTCCGCTGGCGCCCTCCGGCACCGCCTTCCAGGCGCGGGTCTGGGAGCAGCTGCAGCAGATCGAGTACGGCACGACCTGCTCCTACGGCCAGATCGCCGGCCGCCTCTCGCTGACCGGCCATGGCGCGCGCGCCGTCGGGCTCGCCAACGGCAAGAACCCGATCCCGATCGTCATCCCCTGTCACCGTGTCGTCGGTGCGGACGGCTCCCTGACCGGCTACGCCGGTGGCCTGGACCGCAAGACGACGCTGCTGGGCCTGGAGAGCGGTGCGCTCTTCTGATGCCGAGACCGCAGATGTGGCGTACGTCGGTGGTGGCCGTGGCGCTGGCGGCCGCCCTCGCCGGGTGCGGGGAGGGCGTCGCGGAACCTGCGGGGCCGGGTTCGCCTGCGGAGCCCGTGAAGCCCGCGACCGGTGAGAGCCGGAGCATGGGCCAGAGCATGGGGGAGCACGAGCTGCTGGTCAACGGCCAGGTGAGATGCGACCAGGACGTGTCGAGCGACGAGGCGAAGGACACGATCGAACGTGTCGGCGGGCTCCAGCAGCCGACCTGGTCGGTGCGGTTCGCCGAGAGCACCGCGGCCGGGGTCGTCGTGCTGGTGGCCGGCGACCTCGAGGATGCCCGGCCCCGGCTCTTCGAGGACTACCAGGTGGCGGTGATCGTCGGGTTGTCCGAGGATCAGACGCGGGCCGAGGACTTCAGGGCCGTGCGTGAGGCGGTTCGGGAGATCTGCGACTGAATGCTCACCGAGGTAACTCGGTCGGGTGACACTGCCCTCGTGGAACTCCGCGAAGGAGGTGCGCGCTCACCGAGTTACCTCGGTGAGCATCCGGCGCGCCGCTACTCGGCAGCCGCCCGCCGCAGCGACTCCGAGAGTCGGTCGGCGGCGGCGAGGACGGCGGGAGCGTGCATCTTGCCGGGCTGGCGGGTGAGGCGCTCGAGGGGGCCGGAGACGGAGACGGCGGCGATGACCTTGCCGCCGGGGGAGCGGACGGGGGCCGACACCGAGGCGACACCGGCCTCGCGCTCGCCGATCGACTGCGCCCAGCCGCGGCGGCGGATGCCGGAGAGGGCGGCGGCGGAGAAGGCGGCGTTCTGCAGGCCACGGTGGAGGCGCTCGGGGTCCTCCCACGCAATCAGTATTTGAGCGGCCGACCCGGCGCGCATCGTCAGCTGCGAGCCGACGGGGATGGTGTCGCGCAGGCCGGAGGGGCGCTCGGCGGCGGCGACGCAGACACGGAAGTCGCCCTGGCGCCGCCACAGCTGCGCCGACTCGCCGGTGATGTCGCGCAGACGCGCCAGGACGGGCCCGGCGGTGGCCAGCAGCCGGTCCTCGCCGGCAGCGGCGGAGAGCTCGGCCAGGCGCGGACCGAGGACGAAACGGCCCTGCATGTCGCGGGCGACCAGACGGTGGTGCTCGAGGGCGACCGCCAGACGGTGCGCGGTCGGACGGGCGAGACCCGTCCCGGCCACCAGGCCAGCCAGAGTCGCCGGGCCGGATTCGAGAGCTGTGAGCACAAGGGCGGCCTTGTCGAGCACGCCCACACCGCTGGAACTGTCCATATCGCAAGACTAACTTCTCAGAACCTGAGATGCAACGTTAGGCTCGGAGAAGCAGAATGGAAGTGGCGGATCTGACATTGCGACCTCAGCGCGCATAACCCGCCACCGGCCACTACAGACCAAAGATGCCAGATGGAGAAGTGTCATGGGCAGGACCTTGTCGGAGAAGGTGTGGGACGAGCATGTCGTCCGGTCGACCGCGGGAGAGCCCGATCTCCTCTACATCGACCTTCACCTCATCCACGAGGTGACGAGTCCGCAGGCCTTCGAGGGCCTGCGCCTCTCCAACCGTAGGGTGCGCCGCCCCGACCTCACCATCGCCACCGAGGACCACAACGTCCCGACTCTCGACTGGGACAAGCCGATCGCCGACCCGGTCAGCCGGACCCAGGTCGAGACGCTGCGCAAGAACGCCGAGGAGTTCGGCGTACGTCTTCACCCGCTCGGCGACGCCGAGCAGGGGATCGTGCACGTCGTCGGCCCGCAGCTGGGGCTCACCCAGCCGGGCATGACCATCGTCTGCGGTGACTCGCACACCTCCACGCACGGCGCATTCGGCGCGATCGCGTTCGGCATCGGCACCTCCGAGGTCGAGCACGTGCTGGCGACCCAGACGCTGATGCAGGACAAGCCCAAGACCATGGCTGTCACCGTCAACGGCACCCTGCCCGAGGGCGTCAGCGCCAAGGACCTGATCCTGACGCTGATCTCTCAGACCGGCACCGGCGGTGGCCAGGGCTACATCGTGGAATACCGCGGCGAGGCCATCCGTGAGCTCTCCATGGAGGCCCGGATGACGATCTGCAACATGTCGATCGAGTGGGGTGCCAAGGCGGGCATGATCGCCCCCGACGAGACCACCTTCGCCTACATCAAGGACAAGCCCGAGGCCCCGAAGGGCGCCGACTGGGACCAGGCCGTCGCGCACTGGACGTCCCTGGTCACCGACGAGGACGCGGTCTTCGACAAGGAGATCGTCCTCGACGCCGCCGAGGTCACCCCGTTCGTCACCTGGGGCACCAACCCGGGCCAGGGGGTCCCGCTGGGCGCCGCCGTCCCGAGCCCCGACGACTTCGAGGACGCCGACGCCAAGATCGCCGCCGAGAAGGCGCTGACCTACATGGGTCTCGAGGCCGGCACCCCGATGCGCGAGGTGCACATCGACACCGTCTTCCTCGGCTCCTGCACCAACGGGCGCATGGAGGACCTGCGTACGGCCGCCGACATCATCCAGGGCCACCACGTCGCCGAGGGCACCCGCTTCCTGGTCGTCCCCGGCTCGGCCAAGGTGCGTCTCCAGGCCGAGGAGGAGGGCCTGCACAAGATCTTCCTCGACGCCGGCGCCGAGTGGCGCGGCGCGGGCTGCTCGATGTGCCTGGGCATGAACCCCGACACCCTCGCCCCCGGCGAGCGCTCGGCCTCCACCTCCAACCGCAACTTCGAGGGTCGCCAGGGCAAGGGCGGTCGCACCCACCTGGTCTCGCCGGAGGTGGCCGCCGCCACCGCCGTACGCGGCACCCTCTCCTCGCCCGCCGACCTGACTCTCGTGGAGGCCTGAGAATCATGGACAAGTTCACCACCCACACCGGCGCCGGCGTACCCCTGCGCCGCAGCAACGTCGACACCGACCAGATCATCCCCGCGGTCTACCTCAAGCGGGTCACCCGCACCGGCTTCGAGGACGGCCTCTTCGCGGCCTGGCGCAACGACCCGACCTTCGTGCTCAACAACGAGGCGTACGCCGGGGCCTCCGTCCTGGTCGCCGGCCCCGACTTCGGCACCGGCTCCTCGCGTGAGCACGCCGTCTGGGCGCTGATGGACTACGGCTTCCGCGTCGTCATCTCGAGCCGCTTCGGCGACATCTTCCGCGGCAACTCCGGCAAGGCCGGCCTGCTCGCGGCGAAGGTCGACGAGAAGGTCGTCCAGAAGCTGTGGGACTACCTCGACGACAACCCCGGTGCCCAGATCACGGTCGACCTCGAGTCTCGCACCGTCCGCGCGGGCGAGGGCGTCGACGCCATCGAGGACTCCTTCGACATCGACGACTACACCCGCTGGCGCCTCCTCGAGGGCCTCGACGACATCGGCATCACGCTCTCCCACGATGACGACATCGCCGCGTACGAGAGCACCCGGCCTTCCTTCAAGCCGGTCACCCTGCACGCCTGAGCACACCCGAGGCGTCAGCTACGTCGGCCGAGACGTCAGGTAGGTCGGTCGAGACGTCACTTGTGGGCGACGAGAGTTCCTCTCGTCGCCCACAAGTGCGTTTTCGGCCGACGCTGGTGACGCTTCGGCGGGTCAGGGGAGGCGGATCTGGCGGCCGTCGGCGGCTCGGGAGGAGCCGGTGACGCGGTCGCAGGAGCCGGTGTCGACCCAGCAGCGGAGGTACCAGGAGTCGGTGGTGGTGGCGGTATAGAGGACGACGCTGCGGTCGGACTCGAAGCCGGCGACGCGGACCTTCTCGATGGAGTCGGGCACGCGCAGGTCGATGTGCTCGGAGGTGCTCATGTTGACCGCGATGCCGCGCTCGGCGCCGTAGCTGATCATCCCGGGATCGCTGGGGTTGCGGGCGATGGCGACGATCGAGCCGTCGGGGGAGTCGGCGACCGATCCGGGCAGCGGTGCGTGGACGCCGGGCTGGGTGAGGCTGCCGTCGGCCTCGATGGCGGCGAAGCGGGCCTCCCACTCGCCGGGGTTGTGGAGGAGTACGCCGCGGCGCAGCGGGATCAGCTGCTGGTAGCCGAGCGGCAGCGAGATCCGCTGGGTGGCCTCGCCCGGATCCCAGGCGGTCACCGGCGGCCGGGAGACGGTGAGCTCGCCGTAGTTGCCGGGCGCCGCAGGCGGGGCGGGCACGATGCCGGTGCGGAAGTAGGCGCGGGTGCGGTCGGTGCCCAGCACCGCGGTGGCGGCAGGAGCGCCCTCGAGCGTGAGCCGGTCGGTCTCCTCGCCCGTCGTGGTGTCCACGGCGACGAGCGCGGAGGTGGCGTCGCCGGTCTGCTGGAGCGCGAAGAGCTGGTTGCCGTCCTTGCTCAGGACCGGCTGGGTCCACAGGCCGGGGACCTGGATGGTCGACCCGCGCCGAGCGATCCACACCGGACCGGGCTTGTCTGCGCGCTCGTACATCAGCACCGTCCACGCGGCCACGCTCATCCGGGAGCCGAAGACCTTCTGCGGCTTCGCGCCGAGCTGGAGCCGGCCGGCCTGGTCGACGAAGGGCAGGGTCGTCGCGGGGCCGACGGGCAGGTCCGCGTACGTCGCCGGGATCGCCGGCTCGCTGTTGCGGACCGTCGGGGCGGGCGGAGCGGGCGTAGGGACGTTGGCGCCGGTGCGCCCCTCGGCAAGCCGGGTCGTGTGGACGGCCAGCCAGGCCACGGAGGCGATCAGGGCGAGGACGATACAGGCCGAGAACACGATCCCGGCGCGGCTGCGTCTCACCGTGGTCTGCGGCTCCTCGAGCGCCACGGCGGGCTGCTCCTCGTCGATGTGCACGTCGGTGATGGTCGTACCTTCCTCGTCCTGGCACCCGTTGGCTGCGATGTCGAAGCAATGCTGCGGACGTGCCCCGAGTCTCTCCACGGTAACCACGTCGAGGCGCCGGAATCAGGAGAGATCAGGTGAACAGTCCGTTTTCACATGCCGTTGGTATGTTCGGAAGTCCCGGAGATGGCCTAAGGTCGATCGCGTGGTGAGAAAACGAGTAGCTGATGCAGGCAAACAGGCCGGAAGACTAGTCGGCACGGTGCGGGAGACGGCCGGGAAGCTGGTCGCCGACGTGGTGTCCGGCAAGCTCAAGGTCCCCGCCGTCCCGAAGGTCAAGGTTCCGCGGCCAGGGCGCAAGGCGCCGGCCAAGGCCGCCGAGCCGGTCGTGGAGCGGCCCGTCAAGCCGGCCCCCGAGCCGGTCGTGAAGCCCGAGCCGACCGGCGACACGGTCGAGGCGACCCCGGTCGAGACGACGCCGGTCGAGAAGCCCGAGCCGGCGAAGAAGACCGCCGCCAAGAAGACCACGGCCAACAAGAGCACCGCGACGAAGACGACCGCGGCGAAGAAGGCTCCGGCGGCGAAGAAGACCACCGCGGCGAAGAAGACCACGGCCAAGAAGACGACGGCGAAGAAGGCCCCGGCGACGACGAATGCCGCCGCAGGCGCGGCCGCCCCGGAGTCCGCCGCCGCGGCCGCCCCGGCGACGACCGCGGCGAAGAAGACCCCCGCGAAGAAGACGACCGCGAAGAAGACGACGGCCAAGAAGACGACGGCCAAGAAGACGACCGCGAAGAAGACCGCGGCGAAGAAGACGACGGCCAAGAAGGCTCCGGCGGCGAAGAAGGCTCCCGCGAGCGGGACATCGACCAGCCCGGCCACGCCGCCCGAGACGCCGTCCGCCGACTCCTAGCCGGGACTCCCGACGCGCACTGACGCGAGAGTCGTACGCGGCCCGAGCCCCAGGCTGCGTACGGTCTCGAGGTCCTCGAGAGTGTCGACGTCGTGGCGCAGCGAGTGGAGGTCGCCCTCCAGCGGATGGGCGCCGCCGTCGCGATGGGCGGCGGCGGACCCCGGCCCGAACGCGGGCCGGAACCGATCGTGGGACGCGGTGTAGAGCGTGGTGCCGCCGCCGGCCGCGTCCTCGACGTACGCAGCCCCGATACCGTCCGCGGCGCTCAGCGCCGCGTCGAGGTCGGCGGAGCGGAGAGCGGGCAGGTCCCCGCACAGGGCGGCGGGGCGGAGCCCCGGCCAGCGTCGCCGGGCTTCGAGCGCTCCTTGCACGAGGGTCTCGTTGAGGTCCCCGCTGACCCCGTCGGGGATGACGGCAGCGCCGAGACGGGCGACGTCGGCGGCGAAGTAGGAGTCGTCGGTGATCACCAGCACCGCGCCGACGCCGGAGGCGGCCAGGCACGCCTCGGCGGTGTCGAGGGCGAACGACCGGGCGAGATCGGCCCGTTCGTGCGACTCGATTCCGACCAGCCGGGACTTGCCGCGCGCCGGAGGCTTGACGGGCAGCAGTACGACGTAACCGGGTGCAGGTACAGGCATCGAGGTAGATCCTGACAGGTATCTCACAACCACGCGGAGACGGCCCGGTAGCCTGCCCTGCGTGGGAAAGTACCGGAAGTTCCAGGAGGGCAAGCTCGGCTGGCCGTGGATCGTGGCTGTTGGCATCGTGAAGCCTGTCCTTCTCGCCACCACCAAGCACCAGTGGGTCGGCGGCGAGAAGATCCCGGAGAGCGGGGGAGCGGTGTTCGCGCTCAACCACGTCTCCGAGATCGACCCGTTCACCGCCGCGCACATCGTGTGGGACTACGGACGTAGGCCGAGCTATCTGGCCAAGGCCGCGTTGTTCAAGGGTCCGCTGGGCAAGTTCCTGCGGGCCGCCCGACAGATCCCCGTGGACAGGACGGCCGGCGCGTCTGCGTTCGACGCGGCCGTGAAGGCCGTCAACGAGGGCAGCATCGTGGTCGTCTACGTCGAGGGGTCCATCACCAAGGACCCGACCGGCTGGCCGATGCGCGGCAAGTCCGGTGCGGCGCGGATCGCGCTCGCGACCGGTGCCCCGGTCTACCCGGTGGGACAGTGGGGAGCCCAGGAACTGCTCCCGGCGTACTCTCTCAGGCCGCACCTGATCGGTCGCAAGATGATCCAGATGAAGATCGGCGACCCGGTGGAGCTGAAGGATCTCGAGGTCCAGGAACACACGCCGAAGGTCGTCAACGAGGCGACCGACCGGATCATGAAGGCGATCGTCGGCCTGGTGGCCGACATCCGGGAGGAGGAGCCGCCCAGCGAGCTCTTCGACCCGAAGAAGGCTGGCGTGAATGCGACCGGCGACCCCCGCAAGACGAAGAAGAAGGACGACAATTGAGCGAGCGCCAGGGTGGCAAGGTAGCGGTTTTCGGAGCGGGCTCGTGGGGCACCGCGTTCTCGGTCATCCTCGCCGACGCGGGCAACGACGTGACCATGTGGGCGCGACGTGAGGAGGTCGCCGCGGCGATCAACGACACCCACGAGAACCCCGACTACCACCCGGGCACCGAGCTGCCGCGCAACATCAGCGCCACCCACGACATCGAGAAGGCCGCACACGGCGCCGATCTGGTCGTCCTCGCGGCGCCGTCGCAGACGCTGCGCGCCAACCTCACCGACTGGGCGCCGTTCCTGCCCCAGGACGTACCGCTGGTCTCGCTGATGAAGGGTGTCGAGCTCGGCACCCTCGAGCGGATGAGCGAGGTGATCGCCCACGTCACCGGGGCGGGACCGGAGCGGATCGCGGTGGTCAGCGGCCCCAACCTGTCCAAGGAGATCATCCGTCGCGAGCCCGCCGCCGGTGTGGTGGCGTGCGCCGACGAGGAGGTCGCCAAGACGATCCAGGCGCGTGTGCACTCGCCCGCGTTCCGTCCCTACACCTCGACCGACGTGGTCGGCTGCGAGATCGGCGGGGCCTACAAGAACGTGGTAGCGATCTCCACCGGCATGGCCGCCGGGATGGGGTTCGGCGACAACACCCAGGCGTCACTGATCACCCGTGGCCTGGCCGAGACCGCGCGGCTGGCGATGCAGCTCGGCGCCAACCCGATGACCCTCATGGGTCTGGCGGGCCTCGGTGACCTGGCCGCGACCTGCTCCTCGCCGCTCTCCCGCAACCGCACGTTCGGGGAGAAGCTCGGCAAGGGCATGACCACCGCCGACATCCTCGCCTCCAGCCACCAGGTCGCCGAGGGCGCCAAGTCGTCTCACTCGCTGCGCGAGCTGGCCGCGAAGGTCGGTGTCGACGTGCCGCTGGCTCAGTACGTCGACGACGTCGTCTCCGGCGCCAAGACCGTCAGCGAGATCATGGACGAGATGCTCGAGCGGCCGACGAAGGCGGAGACCGAGTAGGACCCCTGGACGCGGAACGACCCCGGAGCGAATGCTCCGGGGTCGTCCTCATTTCGTCTCACTTGTCAGGCAGTGCCGAGATCCTTCCAGGGGCCCCACTCCTCGGTGCCGGGGGTGTTGCCCTGCGTCCACCACTTGGCCTCCCACAGGTGACCGCCGTAGGTGGCGCGGTCACCGGCGACGTACACCGTCGTCGCCGACCACGCGTCGGCCCCGGTCGGCGGGTCGGTCGGAGGATCGGTGGGCGGGTCCGTGGGCTCCTCGGTCGGCGGGTCGGTCGGGTCCGGCTCCTCGACCGGGCCGCCGGTGCCGTTGCGCATGGCGTCGGCGAACGTGCCGATCAGCTCGCCCTGGCGGTCACCGGACAGCTCCCACCACATGCCTCCGCCGAGGCGCTTGGAGATGGCGTAGGAAGCCTTCTGGGCGATCGTCCGGGTGTTGTCGTAGCTCCACCACTGGTTGCCGTCGTAGCGCCACGCGGCGCCGACCGCGGCGTCGTAGTGGTCGGTGCCGCGGGTCTTGAGCTTGTCGTAGTCCTCGTTGCCCGCCTCGTACGTCCCTGGTGCCGCGGCGGTCGCCGGACCCCACGCGTCGGCCGAGCTGGCCCCCTGCCAGCCGCGGCCGTACGCCGCCATGCCCAGGCCGAGCTGGGCCGGTGAGACGCCGGCGTCGAGGTACTCGCTGACCGACTCGTCCACGCTGAACCGCTTGCCGTCGGGGCGGGGGTCGGCGGGATCGGGGTAGAGGTTGCCCTGGTGTCCGGTCAGCGTCGGGTCCCAGGCACCCCACAGGTCATAGCCCTGGATGTTGCCGAAGTCGAGGGAGTCGAAGATCGCCGGGTCGTTCCAGCCGCCGGCCTCGATGTCTTGCGGGTTGGCCGGGAGGAACGCCGAGAGCTGATAGTCCTTGCCCGTGGTCGAGCCGACGGCGTCCAGCTGGGAGCGGAACTCGGCCAGGAGCGCCTTGAAGTTGGCGCGGTCGTTGACCGGGTCGACATGGTTGCCGGTGTTGCCGTTGGGCGAGCCCGGCCACTCCCAGTCGATGTCGAAGCCGTCGAAGACGCCGGCGGCCGCTCCGGTGCCACCGCGGCCGTCGATGACCGGCAGGTTGCCCTTGATGTAGAGGTCGATGCAGGAGGAGACGAACTTGCGTCGCGACTCCGGGGTTGCCGCAGCGAGGGAGAAGTTCTTGGACCAGGTCCAGCCGCCCAGCGAGAGCAGGACCTTCAGGTCGGGGTGCTTCGCCTTGAGCTGCTTGAGCTGGTTGAAGGAGCCGGCGAGCGGCTGGTCCCAGGTGTCGGCGGTGCCGGAGACGGACGCGTCCGCGGCGTACGACATCCCGTAGTCGGCGTAGGCGTCACCGGCGCCGTCGGAGCCGTTGGGCCCCTCGCCCTGGGCCTTGTTGGCCTCGAAGCAGGTCAGCGTCTGGTGGTGGATGTTGCCGAAGGCGTAGTTGAGATGGGTGAGGTCGTTCGCGACCCCGGACGTCTCCAGCTGCTTGAGCTTGAACGCGCGGCCGTAGACGCCCCACTGCACGAAGTAGCCGACGTTGCGGTAGCCGTTGATCGCGGTCGGCTCCGCGGCGGCCGTCTTCAGCGATGCGCTGGACGGAGTGCTGGTGAGGGCGAGTGTGCCGGTGAGGGCGAGCGCTCCGGCGAGTGCGCCGATGAGCGCGCCGAGGATCCGGCGTGATCTTCGAGGGGGCAAGGCGACATGCATGGTGACACCTCCGAGGTGATGGCTGGCTCGGGCACCAGGCGCCCGAATCGCCATTCGATGGTGGCAGTCAGTTTGTTTGTAAGCAACCCTTACTAATTAAGGAATTTCAGAACGTAATTCGAGGTCGGCGGCGAAGTAGTACGTTCGACGAGCCGTCAATCTCTGGGAGATCGCCATGCTCGGACGCCGCTCTGCAGTTGTCGCCACACTGACCGGAGGCGCGCTCGCGCTGGCCACCCTGGTCCCGTACGCAGGGGCTGCCGAAGCCCCGGAAGACCGGCTGGCGCCACCACCGAAGGTGCCCACCGCGGTGGGCTACGGCGGCGCGGTGGCGAGCGTCGACGCCGACGCGAGCCGGGTCGGGCTCGAGGTGCTGCGCAAAGGTGGCAACGCGGTCGACGCGGCGGTCGCGGCGGCTGCGGCGCTCGGTGTCACCGAGCCCTACTCGGCCGGGATCGGCGGGGGCGGCTTCTTCGTGCACTACTCCGCGCGCACCGGCAAGGTCGAGACGATCGACGGACGGGAGACCTCGCCGGCCGCGATGCCGCACGACGCGTTCATCGACCCCGAGACCGGGAAGGAGTACCCGTTCTTCCCGGACATGGTCACCAGCGGTGCCTCGGTCGGCGTGCCCGGCACCCCGCTGACCTGGGACAAGGCGCTTCGAAAGTGGGGTACGCGCTCGCTCGCCCAGTCGCTCACGCCGGCCGCGCGGCTGGCCCGTCAGGGGTTCGTCGTCGACGAGACGTTCCGCCAGCAGACCGTCGACAACGCGGAACGTTTCGCAGCGATCGATTCCACCGCGGAACTATTTCTTCCCGGAGGATCGGCGCCCGAGGTCGGGAGCCGGTTCCGCAACCCCGACCTCGCCGCCACCTACGATCTGCTCGGCCGCAAGGGCGTGAAGGCCTTCTACCGCGGCCCGCTGGCCGCGCAGATCGCCAAGACGGTCGCCGAGCCGCCGAAGACCGACGACACCGACCTGCCGGTTCCGGCCGGCTGGGTGACCACCGAGGACCTCGCCGCCTACACCGCCCCCGACCGCGAGCCGACCCGCTCGACCTACCAGGACCTGGACATCTACGGGATGGCGCCGCCGTCCTCGGGAGGCACCACGGTGGGGGAGGCGCTCAACATCCTGGAGCGCTACGAGCTGGCCGGGATGAGCAACACCGAGGCCTACCACCACCTGCTCGAGGCGAGCGCGATCGCCTTCGCCGACCGGGGCGCCTACCTCGGCGACCCCGACCACGTCGACGTACCCGTCGAGGCACTCCTCGACGACACCTTCGCCGCCGAGCGGGCCTGCGGGATCGACCCGGCGGCGGCCCGGCCCAAGCCGGTGGCGGCCGGGGACGCGTACGACTTCGACGGGGTCTGCGACGGCGCGGCAGGCGCGGGCGAGACCACGAGGGACACCGAGAACCTCGAGACCACCAACCTCACCGTGGTCGACCGTTGGGGCAACGTCGTCGAATACACCCTGACCATCGAGCAGACCGGAGGATCGGGGATCACCGTGCCCGGCCGCGGCTTCATCCTCAACAACGAGCTGACCGACTTCTCCACGACCTACCGGGCCGATGATCCCAACCGGATCGAGCCCAACAAGCGCCCGCGCAGCTCGATGTCACCCACGATCGTCCTCTCCGACGGCCGGCCCGTGCTGGCGGTCGGGTCGCCGGGCGGCTCGACGATCATCACCACGGTGCTCCAGATCCTCATCGAGCGGTACGCGCGCGACCGGACCCTGCCCGAGGCGATGGCGGCGCCGCGGGTCTCGCAGCGCAACGCGGCGAGCACGGGTGCCGAGCCGGCGTTCATCGACGCCTACGGAGGTCCGCTGACGTCGCTGGGGCACAGCTTCGCCCCGACCGCCGAGCTCGGCGCGGCCACCGCGGTCGAGATCGGCCCCGACGGCCTGCTGACCTCGACCGCCGAGCCGTGGCGGCGCGGTGGCGGGTCCGCGCTGGTGGTGAGCCCGGTCAGCCCGGAGAACTAGCTCTCGAGCCGGTCCAGCGCCTGGGCGAGGTCGTCCCAGAGGTCGTCGACGTCCTCGATCCCGACCGACATCCGCACGAGCCCCTCGGGCACCGTCGACGACTCGGTCTTCCAGCGCCGACGGCGCTCGAAGGTGGACTCGACGCCGCCGAGGGAGGTCGCATGGACCCACAGTGAGGTGGAGTGGGTCAGGAGGTCGGCCTGGTCCGCGGTGGGGAGGACGGCCGCCAGCATGCCGCCGAACCCGGGGTAGCGGACCTCCGCGACCGCCGGGTGCGCGGCCAGGCGCTCGGCGAGGGTCGCGGCGTTGGCAGCGGAGCGCTCGACGCGCAGGTGCAGCGTACGAAGGCCGCGAAGCGCCAGCCATGCCTCGAACGGTCCGGGGATCGCGCCGAGCAGGTCGCGACGGGCCTTGAGCACGTCCCACAGCGTGTCGTCGGAGACGACGACCGCGCCCATGACGACGTCGGAGTGGCCGGCGATGAACTTGGTGGCCGAGTGGATGACGATGTCCGCGCCGAGCGCGAGCGGCTGCTGGAGCAGGGGAGTGGCGAAGGTGTTGTCGACCACGACCCGTGCCCCGGCCTTGTGCGCCGCGGCGATCACGGCCGGCAGGTCGGCGAGCTGCATCCCGGGGTTGGTCGGCGTCTCGACCCAGACCAGCGCGACCTCGCCGTCGAGCTTCTCGAGCAGCTTCACGACCGCGGCGGTGTCGGAGAAGTCCGCGAGGCGTGCGGTCAGCCGGCCGCGCCCCTCGAGGTCGGCCAGCTGACCGATGGTCCCCAGATAGCTCTGCTCGGTGGCCACGACCACGGAGTCGTTGACCAGATCGAGCAGCGTCGCGATCGCCGCGAGCCCGGACGCGAACGACAGTGCCCGCCCGCCCTCCAGCTTCCCGAGCGCCTCCTCGAACGCCACCCACGCGTCGTTGGTGTAGCGCCCGTACTCCTTGTCGCCGCCCGCCACATAGGTCGAGGCCATGGTGATCGGTACGTTGAGCGGCTGATCGGGCTCGTGGGCCGGCCGCCCGGCGTGGACGGCGATCGTGGCGGGCTTGTGATCCATGTGTTCGACCCTATTGCGCCCCCGACAACTGAGCCTCACGCGCCGCGCGGTTACGGGTCAGGGCGTGGTCCCGGATAAGGTTGCGGCCGTGTTGACGACCCTGTTGGATGGACGTGCCTTCGGTGAGAAGCACGGCAAGGATGCTGCCACCGTCGTGGCCCTGCACGGCTGGGCGCGCAACCGGAGCGACTGGGGCTCGACGCTCGAGGGCCTGGACGCGCTCGCGCTCGACCAGCCCGGATTCGGCGCCACGCCGGCGCCTGACGAGGTCTGGGGATCCGAGAACTACGCCGCATGGCTGGCCCAGATCCTCGAGGGTCTCGACCGACCGGTGCTCGTCGGCCACAGCTTCGGCGGCCGGGTGGCCGTCCAGCTCGCCGCGACGCGCCCGGAGCTCGTCCGGGGCGTGATCCTCACCGGCGTACCGCTGTTCCGTCCGAAGACCGGCGGCAAGCCCAAGCTCGCCTACCGGGTCGGCCGCTGGCTCCACTCCAAGGGGCTGATCCCCGAGGCCAGGATGGAGGCGCTGCGGGAGAAGTACGGGTCGACCGACTACCGCAACGCCAAGGGCATCATCCGCGACATCTTCGTGAAGGTCGTCAACGAGTCCTACGGCGACCAGCTGGCGGCGATCCCGAAGGACCTTCCGGTCCGCCTGATCTGGGGTGAGAACGACACCGCCGCACCGGTCTGGATGCCCGGTGAGGCCATGGAGATCCTGGGCGACAACGCGACCCTGGAGATCGTGTCCGGCTCGGCGCACCTGCTCGATGCCGGGCTGGTCAAGAGCCTCCGAGGCGCCATCGACGAACTTCGTACGAACTGAATCTGAGGGGCTGAAGAAGAAGCATGTGGATCGTCCTGGTCACCTCCGCGCTGACCCTGGTCTCCTACTACCGCTGGCTGCGAGTCGCTCAGCGTGAGCACTACGAGCCGACGCGGCTGTTCGCGATCGAGTGGATCTGGATCAAGGCCCGTCCGGTCGAGGCGATCCTGCTCGGCGCGGTCGTCGTGGTCTGTCTGGCCTCGTTCGTGCTGCCCTACGGGGCGCTCGTGGGCGCGCTGCTGTTCATCGGCTGGCCGGTCGGGATGAGCTTCAGCGGCGCCAAGCGGCTGGTGTGGACCGACCGCGTCAAGCGCCTGGCCGGTGTGCTCTTCGTGCTGCACGCGATCGTCACCGTCGTGATCGCGCTGGTCGTCCCGGCGGCCGCCGGTCTCCTCCCGATCCTCGCGGTGCCGCTGGCCGAGGCGGCGCTGGCGATCATGTGGCCGATCGAGAAGTCGATGGCGAAGAAGTGGCAGGTTCAGGCCGCCGCCACGATCAAGAAGGTCAACCCGAGGATCGTCGCGATCACCGGCTCCTACGGCAAGACCTCGACGAAGAACTACGCCACCCACCTCATGCAGGGCCGCTGGTCGACGCTGGCCTCCCCGGCGAGCTTCAACAACGCGATGGGCCTCTCCCGCGCGGTCAACGACCGCCTCCAGCCCGGCACCGACATCTTCGTGGCCGAGATGGGCACCTACGGCCCCGGCGAGATCGCCGAGCTGACCGAGATCTTCCCGCCCGAGGTCGCCGCCATCACCACGATCGGCGAGGCTCACCTGGAGCGGATGAAGTCGCGCGAGACGATCGTGAAGGCCAAGTCGGAGATCCTTCCGAAGGCCTCGATCGTGGTGCTCAACATCGACGTACCCGAGCTCGCCCTCATCGCCGAGAACCTCCGCGCCAGCAAGCGTGTCATCGCCTGCTCCGCGATCCCCGGCACCGCCGCCGAGGTCGTGGTCGCCGACGGCCAGCTGACCATCAACAACCAGACGTACGCGGTGAGCCTGCCCGACGAGGTCGGCCACCCGATCAACGTGGCGATCGCCGTCGGCCTCGCCCTCGCCGTCGAGGTCCCGATCGAGACGATCACCCAGCGGCTGGCGTCGATCCCCGGCACGCCTCACCGCGCCGAGGCCAACAAGACCCCTGGCGGCGTGTGGGTCGTCGACGACACCTTCAACTCCAACCCGACCGGCGCCGCCGCCGCGCTCGCCAAGGCCAAGCGGCTGGCAGGGGAGTCGGGCACGGTGTGGACCATCACGCCCGGTATGGTCGAGCTGGGCACCGAGCAGGCCGCGCGCAACATCGAGTTCGCGCAGGCTGCCACGGCCTCCGACAAGATGCGGCTGTGCATCGTCGGTCGCACCAACAGAAAAGCGCTGCGTGCGGGGGACGCGTCGCGAACCACCACCTTCGAGAGCCGCAAGGCGGCAGCGGATCACGCGCTGACCGCGGCCAAGGAGGGCGACGTGGTGCTGTACGAGAACGACCTCCCCGATCACTACGCGTAGGACCCCAGGAGCTTTCACCATGAGCGTAACCAAGGCCACCATCGTCTTCGGCGGTCCCAGCGCCGAGCATGACATCAGCATCCTCACCGGCCTCCAGGCAGAGCGGGTCCTGTCCGGTGCCGGCGTCGAGGTGACGTGCCTCTACTGGGCGCGCTCCGACAAGTGGTTCCTGGTGCCGGCCAAGCAGGAGGCGCGTGACTTCCTCGGTGGCGAGCCGAAGGGCTCCAAGGCCGTCGAGTTCCGCCTCGGGGCCGAGAAGGGCGACGGGTTCTACACCACCGGTGGCTTCGGTGGCGGCAAGCGCCTGGAGACCGGCCCGATCCTCTCCGCCTTCCACGGCGGCGCGGGCGAGGCCGGCGGCATCCAGTGGCTCTTCGAGCTGGCCGGCCTCAAGGCCACCGGCGCGACCCCGGCCTCCGCCGCGCTCGGCATGGACAAGCTCGCCTTCGGCGCGGTCATGCTCAACGCCGGCCTCCCGTCGCTGCAGCGTGAGCTGCTCTCGCGCTACGCCGCCCCGTCCTTCGAGGGCCCCTACATCGTCAAGCCGCGCTTCGGTGGCTCCTCGATCGGCATCGAGGTCGTCGACGACTACGAGACCGGCCTCGCGCTCCTCAACACCTCGCCGCACCTGCGTGCCGGCGCGGTCGTCGAGCCGTACCGTCCTGACCTCTTCGACCTCAACGCCTCGGTGCGCACCGCGCCCGAGATCGCCGTGAGCGACGTCGAGCGCCCGCTGCGCTCGGACGAGGCGAAGATGTACGACTACTCCGCCAAGTACGTCCACACCGACGGTCTCTCCTCGTCCCCGCGCGAGTTCCCGGCCCAGGTCGAGGAGTCGATCACCAAGCAGATCAAGGACCTCGCCGTACGCGTCGTGGAGCTCACCGGCCTGACCGGCATCCTCCGCATCGACTTCCTCTCCGACGGCAAGGGCGAGGTCTTCATCAACGAGGTCAACTCCATCCCCGGCGCCCTCTCGCTCTACCTGTGGCCCGACACCCCGGCCTCCGAGGTGCTCACCAGCGCCATCGCCGAGGCCGAGAAGCACGTCCCCCAGGTCACCCGGAACTTCGAGGAGGGCGTCGCCCTCAAGGCCGCCGGCGGCATCGCCGGCAAGCTCACCGGCCTCAGCTGACAACCCCGCTGGTCGAGCCGCGAGCGCCAGCGAGCGTGTCGAGACCAACACAGTCCCATCGGCGCTCGATGGGACTGTGTTGGTC
>NZ_JBHWLY010000096.1:0-21010 GCF_042730435.1 Nocardioides sp. NPDC059952
GACCAGCTCTGAGCTGGTCGGGCCCGCTGCCTAGCAACGTGTCTTCGTTCAGTGGGTGCCGGTGATGCGGTCGAGCGGGCCCGGGGTGTAGGGCGAGTTGGCCTCCAGGTAGGCGGCGAAGGCGTCGATGTCGAGGCCGCCGTAGTAGGGGTCGGTGCCCTGGGTGAAGGCCGCGAAGGCGTCGCCGCCGCCCTGCAGGAAGTTGTTGGTCACGACCCGGTAGGACGCGGCCTTGTCGATCGGCTGGCCGTTGAGCGTGACCGAACCGTCGACGGGACCCGAGGGGCTGATCTGGTAGGAGAAGCCCTCCGAGACCTGCAGGATCTTGTGGGACGCGGCGTTGGCTCCGGTGACCTGCTGGGTGAGCAGGTCGTAGATGTCCTGGCCGGTCATGGTCAGCGAGACCATGAAGTTGTTGAACGGCTGGACCGTGAACGCCTCGTCGTAGGTGACGTCACCGACAGCCTCGCCGTAGGGCGAGTTGGCCGCGGTCAGGTCGGCTCGGATGCCGCCCGGATTCATGAACGCGATCACCGGCGCCTGCCCGTTGACCACCGTCGACTGGTCGGCGAGCTGAGCGTCTGCGATGAGGTCACCGAGGGCGCTCTCGCCGGAGGCGTTGGTGGTGCGGGTGACATCGCCGGAGATCGAACCGAGCACCCGGGAGGCGATCGGGGTGACCAGCTCCTTGTAGGTGTTGATCAGCGTGGTCTGCTCCGGGGCCTTGGCCACGTCACGGGTGACGAGCAGGTTGGACCCCTTGACCGAGGAGCGCACGATGTCGCGCTTCTTGAGGTCGTACTTCAGGTTGGTCTCGGTGTAGAGCCGACCGAAGGAGGAGGCCGAGGTGACCAGACGGGACTTGCCGTTGGGGTCGGGTACGTCGCAGACGTAGGGGTTGTGGGTGTGGCCGGTGACCAGCATGTCGATCTCGGGGTCGAGGTTCTCGGCGATCGGCACGATCGGGGAGCCCGCGACCAGCTCGCCGCCGCCCTCGCAGGTGTAGTCGTACCTGGCGTTGACGTCGTAGACCTTGCCGGTGGCCGGGTCGGTCCACTTCTCCCTCGGCAGGTTCGCACCCTCGTGGATCAGGGTGACGATCGCCTTGACACCCTTGCTCTTCAGCTTGGGCACGAGCGCGTTGGCGGTCTCGACCTCGTCCTTGAAGGTGAGGCCCTTGACCCCCTCGGCGGTGACGATGTCGGGAGTGCCCTCCAGGGTCATGCCGATGAAGCCGATCTTGACGCCGTCGACCTCCTTGATGGCGTACGACGGCAGGATCGTCTTGCCGCTCGCGTCCTCGACCACGTTGGACGCAAGGATGTCGAAGTCGGCGCCCCCGTACTCGTGGGCGGCGCAGGAGTTCTGGTTGTCCTCGCCGGCGCCGTCGTCGATGCAGCCACCCTTGGCGATGCGCTGCAGCTCCTGGTAGCCCTCGTCGAACTCATGGTTGCCGACCGAGGTCACGTCCAGGCCGAGCTTGTTGAGCGCCTCGATGGACGGCTCGTCATGGAAGGCTGCCGAGAGCAGCGGCGAGGCGCCGATCAGGTCGCCAGCGGCGACGGTCAGCGAGCGCTTGTGACCCTTGCGGGCCTCGGCCAGGTGGGAGGCGAGGTATTCCACGCCACCGACGTTGACGGTCTCGTCGACCGGCGCACCGGTGGCCGGGTCGATGTGGTGGCCGGTGACCAGACGCCCGCTCGAACCCGACGGCGCCTCGAGGTTGCCGTGGAAGTCGTTGAACGAGAGCAGTTGGACATCGACGGTGTGCTTCCCCGGCTTGGCGGACGCGGTCCCGACCGGGGTGGCGACTGCGGCGGCCGCGAGAGCGACGGCGGCAACGGCCACGGCGGGTCGAAGCTTTCGGATGTTACGAGGCATTGCTGGGCTCCCCATCTCAGTGATCGACGAAGGGAACGATGCCCCTTCGGGTTCTTCTTGGGAAGAGGTAATCGGGTTACCGCTGCCGAATCGTCATCAACCGTTGATCACCCGAAAAATTCGGTAACGTCGACCGCCCCGCCGGCCTCCTCGAACTCGTCGCGGACCGTCTCCCGCAGCTTCGCGTCGGAGAGATAGTCGGCAGCCACCCCGGCGAGACCGTAGGCGGCATCGACGAGCACCTCGTCGGCGTACGGCGTGACCGCGGCAGCGGCGAACTCGCGGCTGTGCAGCGACACGTCCGGCTCGGCGATCTTGACCATCGCGTGCAGGCCGGGGACCCGGAAGGAGACATTGCCGAAGTCGGTGGACCCGGCGAGCATGTCCGGGACGACGCCCGGGGCGAGGACCGTGTGGTTGCGCTCCTGGTAGCGGCGGTTCCACGCCTGCGCCAGCCCGCTGTTGTTGCGGATCGGCAGGTAGACCGGCGACTCGTCCCAGCTGAACTCGACACCGCAGCCCGTCATCAGCGCCGCGCCCATCGCCATCTCCTCCAGCCGCTGGGACAGGATCTTGAGCGTCTCGGGGTAGGCGGAGCGTACGTAGAACTGGATCGAGGCATGCTCCGGGATCACGTTGGGGCGCAGGCCGCCGTCGGTGATGATCGCGTGCACCCGGTCGGTCGGCGGCATCTGCTGCCGGTTGAGCGCGACGCCGGTGTAGAGCAGGTTGGCCGCGTCCAGGGCGTTGCGCCCCATGAACGGCTGGATGGAGGCGTGCGCCGGCACCCCGACGTACGTCACCTTCAGCTGCCTGCGGCCGAGGAAGACCGGCTCGGAGCTGTCGTAGGTGAACGGGTGGACCATGATCGCCGCGTCGACGCCGTCGAAGGCGCCCTTCTGCGCCATCAGCTCCTTGCCGCCACCGCCCTCCTCGGCCGGGGTGCCGAGCCAGATCACGCGGCCACCGAGGCGGTCGATCACGCTCGCGATGGCCAGGAACGCGCCGACGCCGACGGTGGCGATCAGGTTGTGGCCGCAGCCGTGGCCGATGCCGGGGAGCGCGTCGTACTCGGAGAGCACGGCGATCGTCGGACCATCCTTGGTGCCGCCGGCCGAGGCGTAGAGGGCGGTCGGGAGGCCGTAGGCTCCGCGGGCCACCTCGATGCCGTGAGCCTCGACGAACTCGGCCAGCCCGGCCGAGCTCCGGTGCTCCTCGAAGCCGGTCTCCGGGTGCTCGGCGAGGTCGTGGGAGACCGCGACCAGCTCGGGGCCCAGGTCCACGAGCTTGTCGCGGATCGCATCCAGGATCCCCCGCGGCGCACCCGCCGAGCTCGACTCGGCCGCCTTCATGATGAGCGCCTTGGCGTCTGTCTCGTCGCGGAGCTGGTTGACCAGGAACGGGTTCGGCTGCTGCGGCTGACTCATGCCGCCGAGGCTATCGGTGATGTGTCACCGATCGCTGAGGGCCCAGCCGTCGGCGACGACACGTGCCTCATCGGCCGGTCGCGAGGAGTCGAACAACGTACGCCGCCCCTGGCTGACCACGATCCCGTCGACGTAGATCCCACGCCCCTGGGAGGACGAGTCGGTCTCGTAGGTCCACCGCACCGCGGTCGTGCCGTCCGGGAGCTCGGCGCGGCCGTACAGCCACCGGCGGCCGCCGTAGCCGTTGACCGCCTCGCTGGTCTCCCAGCTCCAGTCGCCACCCTCGAGCGTCCAGGGCAGCGGGCTGAAGATGGTGCCGTCGGTGGAGTACTGCAGCCGGCCGAAGTCGAAGCGCGGCTCGGTGTCGAAGCGATAGTCGAAGCGGAGCCTCGCGCCGTCGGTGGCCGCGAGCGGCACGTCGAGCGTGGCCTTCTTCGCGTTCGTACGCCCCGAGAACCACGACGTACGTCCCGTCGCCGGTCTGACGGCCGAGGCCATGCCGAGCGCATCCGAGACGGCGCGTCGGGAGGGGTTGTTGCTGCCCCAGTCGCGGCTGGGGTGGACGCGGTTGGTCATCAGCACGACGAGCTGGTGGCCGATCGGGTCCATCACGATGCTGGTGCCGGTGTAGCCGGTGTGACCGAAGGAGACCGGGGACCAGATCGGACCGTGGTACCAGGTCGTGGCGAGCTCCCAGCCGAGGCCACGGGAGCTGCCGGGGAACTGGGCGCCGGTGTAGTCGCGCAGGCTCAGCCTGACGGTGTCCTCGTCCAGGATCCTGGTGCCGTTGTAGACGCCGCCGTTGAGGTACATCTGGCCGAACCTGGCCATGTCGGCAGCGGTCGAGAAGACGCCCGCATGACCGGCGACGCCGCCGAGCGCCCAGGCGTTCTCGTCGTGCACCTCGCCACGGATCATCGGGCGGCCCGCCCACGGCTGGTACTCGGTGGCGGCGACACGGTCGAGGCGGTCGGCGGGCGGGTTGTACATGGTGTCGCGCATCCCGAGCGGCTCGGTGATGTGGTCGCGGACGTAGACGTCGAGCTTCTTCCCCGAGAGCCGCTCGACCAGCAGCCCGAGGGTGATCAGGTTGATGTCGGAGTAGCGGTAGACCTGCTCGGGCGCGTGGGTCGGGGTCGTGTCCATGATCGCCGCGACCCGCTCCTCGTAGGTGTCGTAGCCCGCCCACAGCGACGGCGACGGGCCGGCGAGCAGGCCGGAGACGTGGGTGAGCAGATGACGTACGAGGATCGCGTCCTTGCCGTGCGGCGCGAACTCGGGCAGGTAGGTGACCACCGGCGCCTCGAGGTCGAGGCTGCCCTGCTCCATCAGCCGGAGCACCGCGGTCGTGGTGAAGAGCTTCGACATCGATGCGATGTCCCACATCGTGTCCAGCCCGGTCGCGACCTGCTGGTCGGCGGGGAGCTCGACGACGGTGGTGCCGTCGAGGCCATACCGGAGCGCCTTGCCCACGCTCTCGTGGGCGACGATGACGCCGTCCTTGACCGCGATCGCGGTGGCCCCGGCGTACAGGGGGTGGGCGGGGTTCTCCGTCGTCGGCTCGAGAAACCGGGCGAGCTCGGTGCGGATCCTCGCGATCGGCGCCGGGTCGAGGCCGACCTGGCGCGCATGGCCGGGCCGCATGACGGTGCGCGGGGTGAAGGTCAGCTCGTCCGGCGTGATCGTCGGTGGCCGGCCGGCCAGCGAGGCGAGCGTCCTGGTCGCCTTGGTCGGGTCCTCCGGGGTCGAGGCCACCGCGGCACCACCGAGGAGAGTCATCGCGACTCCGCTCAGGGTGCCGCCGAGAAGCGTGCGCCGAGAGGTCATGAGCATGTCCGGAGACGGTGTCATACCCCGATACTGCCGCTCCGGAACCCGCTTCGTGCGGGAAAGGTAATTTTCTTTCACGCACGGACCCTCAGAGCTGGGGCCAGAGCTCCGCCCACGGCTTCGCCTGCTCCAGCTGAGCAGCGACCTGCAGCAGCAGGCCGTCGTCACCGAGCTGCCCGGAGAGCTGGATGCCCAGCGGCAGTCCGGCGGCGGTCCGGTAGGTCGGCACCGAGATCGCCGGGCGCCCGGTGATGTTGGCGAGCTGGGTGTAGGGCACCCAGCCGAGGTTCTCGTCGACCAGCTGGTCGATCATCCCGGTCGCGCGCATCACCCGCCCGCCGTGCACCTTGTGCAGCACCCGCGCCGCGGTCTGGAGCGCCTTGGGCGTGGTCAGCTGCCCGACCTTCAGCGGCGGCTTCGCCAGCGTCGGCGTCAGCAGTAGGTCGTACGTCTCGTGGAACGCGCTCAGGCGGCGTACGTGGTTGCGGCGGTTGATGTGAGCGAGCTCCACGGCGACCACTCCCCCGGCCCGGCCGAGCTCGGCCACGGCCAGGGTGTCGGCCTCGAAGTCGGCGTCCTTGGCCCCGACACGGAGCTTGGCCTCCGCGACCTCGGCAGCCGCCGAGGCGAACCAGATGGTGAGGAAGTCGCGGCCGAGCTCGGCGGCGTCATAGGGCGCCTCGACCTCCTCGACCTCGTGGCCGAGCGCTTCGAGGGCCTTGGCCGCATCCTCGACGGCCGCGATCGCCTCCGGGTCGGGCGCGGTGATGGAGGACGTCGAGGTGAACCCGATCCGGAGCTTGCGTGGCGCGGTCGCGATGTCGTCCGCGAAGTCCGCACCGGGGTGCGGCGCGTGGATCATCGCCATCGGCCGGTCACCGATGAGGGCGTCGTAGAGCCCGGCCGCGTCGCGCACCGTGCGGGTCACCACGCCCTGGACGACGAAGCCGTTGGAGGCGTCCAGGCTCTGCGGTCCCAGCGGCAGCAGCCCGCGGGTGGTCTTCAGCCCGACCAGGCCGTTGCAGGCCGCCGGGATCCGGATCGACCCGCCGCCGTCGTTGGCTCCGGCGGCCGGGACGATCCCAGCGGCCACCGCGGCCCCGGAGCCACCCGAGGAGCCGCCGGGCGTGTGGTCGGTGTTCCACGGGTTGCGCGCGGCGCCGAACAGCTCCGGCTCGGTGATCCCCTTCGACCCGAACTCCGGGGTGTTCGTCTTGCCGAAGATCACCAGCCCGGCGTCCAGGGCGCTCTGGGTGAAGTAGGAGTGCTCCTCGGCGACGTCGCCGACGAGCGACCGCGAGCCGTAGGTCGTCGGGTGTCCCCGGTACTCCTGCGCCAGGTCCTTGACCAGGAACGGCACCCCGGCGAACGGCCCGCTCGGGCCGTCGCCGGAGACCTGGGCGTCGGCCTCGGGGATGTCCGCGACTACCGCGTTGATCCGCGGGTTCACCGCCGCCGCCCGCTCCCGCGCCGCGGCCAGGACCTCGGCCGCGGTCACCTCGTGGTCAGCGACCAGCTTCGCCAGCCCGGTGGCGTCGTACGTCAGATACTCATCGACCCGCATGAGCGCAGGCTAGCGGTGATCGCGCCGGTGCGGAGGCCTCAGTTGAAGATCTCCCGGTAGTCACCCTCGACCCGGTCGCGCTTCCACAGGTCGATGCCGGTGGAAGCGGCGTACTCGTCGATCCTGGCCAGCTCCTCGGTGGTGAGCTCGGGACCGGAGAGCGCGCCGAGGCAGTCGGTGACCTGCTCCGGGCGGGAGGCGCCGATGACGACCGAGGTCATCCGCGGATCACGCAGCGCCCAGGCGAGCGCCATCTGGGCGAGGGTCTGGCCACGGTCGGCGGCGAGGCTGTTGAGCGACTCGATGCCGGCGAGCGTCGCGGGCGTGAGCGCCTCCGGGGTCAGGAACCGCGCCTTGGCGGCACGTGAGTCCTCGGGGACGCTGCCGCCGAGGTACTTGTTCGTCAGCAGACCCTGGGCCAGCGGCGAGAACGAGATCGCACCGGCGCCGACCTCGTCGAGCGTGTCCAGCAGCCCGTCGGTCTCGAGCCAGCGGTTGAGGATCGAGTAGGAGGGCTGGTGGATCAGCAGCGGGGTGCCGAGGTCGCGCAGGATCGCCGCCGCCTCGCGGGTCAGCGCCGAGGAGTAGGAGCTCAACCCGACGTAGAGCGCCTTCCCGGACCGCACGATCTGGTCGAGAGCACCCATCGTCTCCTCCAGCGGCGTGCTGGGGTCGGGACGGTGGTGGTAGTAGATGTCGACGTAGTCGAGCCCCATCCGCTTCAGCGACTGGTCGAGGCTGGAGATCAGGTATTTCCGCGAGCCGCCGATCTTCCCGTACGGCCCCGGCCACATGTCCCAGCCGGCCTTGGTCGAGATCACCAGCTCGTCGCGCAGGTTCGCGAAGTCGCCACGCAAGTGGCGGCCGAAGTTCTCCTCCGCCGAGCCGTAGGGAGGGCCATAGTTGTTGGCCAGGTCGAAGTGGGTGATGCCCGCGTCGAAGGCCGTACGCAGGATCGCCCGCTGCCGCTCGAACGCCAGGTCGTCACCGAAGTTGTGCCACAGTCCGAGGCTGACCGCGGGCAGATCCAGGCCGCTGTGCCCGGTCCGCCGATACTGCATCGCGTCGTAGCGATCCTCTGCCGGGGCGTACGTCATGCGTCGGTCCTCTTTCCGGCGCGCAGCGCCACCTTGATCATCGGCCACTGCAGCGGCAACCGTGCGACGGTGCCCGCGAAGAATCCGGCCGACTTCGCGGTCCGCTTCCGGTTCGCCCGCTTCCCCGCATCGACGCTCATCTGCACGTTTGCCGGGAAGACCCCGACCAGCAGCGCAGCACTGGCGAGCCCCGCGATCCTGCGGGTCCGCGGGTGCAGCAACCCCAGCCCACACACGATCTCCGCGACCCCGGAGACCTCGACCACCTTGCGCGGCTCCGGCAGCTGCGGCGGCACGATCGGCTCGAAGACCTGCGGCCTCACCAGATGCAGGGTCCCGGACCCGAGGAACAGAGCGGCCAGACCGACCAGCGGCAGGTCGAGAGAAGATTCAGTTCGCACGGGTACGACTCTTCCATAGCCGCAAAGGGCTCACCGCGGGACCGTCACAACCGTCCTCGAGATCCGCTCAGCTCCGCTCCCGCGGAACGCCCATCCCTCAGGTTGGCGGTGAAGCTACGGATGTCCTCGACCAGGCGCGGATGCGCCCCGTGCGCGGGAACTTCGACCTCGACGATCTCGGCGATGTCCGCCAGAACACCATCGACGAGCGCCTCCGCGTCGCGGAGTCGCCAGGAGGCGACCTCAGCGACGAGGTTGCCGCGGGTCATTGCCGCATGCTGATAGACCCCGTCGACTGCGAGCGCCAGTTCGCCGTCGTTCGGCAGATGCCGCTGTGGGACTACGTCGTAGGCGGGAGCGATCTCGACCGAGCCGTCCGGATGATGGAGAATCGAGATGTTCTTCGCGTGCATGTCCAGGTTTCCGATGGCCGCCGCCAGCACGGTCATCCGGGCCAGCTTCCGCAGCGAGGCGGAGTCACCGAGCGCACGGAACTCACCGGCGATCCGCTTCAGCGAGACCTTGCCTCCGTACTTCTGATACTTCTGATCTCCTCGAGCGCCCAGGACCTGGTTGAAGTCCTCCTGGTGCACTCGACTCGGGACACCATCGACCGCATCGCCCCGGTCATACCGCTCGATCACCAGCGCCGGCACGCCCGCGAACTCCTCGATGAACGTGTCGTACGTCGTCAGCCCCAAGGCCTGCGCGAACCGAGCGCCGTACTCCTCGTCGTAGATCATCGACGGGAAGTCAGTGGTGACCGGCTTGAGGATGTGCGTGGACGGATACCCGTCCAGCGCTCGGTGCCAGCCGTGCTCGTCGCGCACCAGGACGATCTTGTCCTGAACCCCGGCGAGGGACGTCTTGCCGCTGACCGGCTTGTTGGCGAGCGGGAAGGAGCTCACCTCGCCGAGAAGATCCGCGACACCTTGCTCACCGACCGGTTCGAGCTTCGGGATCCGCGGCTCGCCAGGAACCTCCGGGTCCCAGATCTGCAGCGCCCCCGCGACGTCTCGCCCATAGGCCCGCAGCAGTCCGATCACATCGCGCTCACTGACGTCGGCCATCGCCGCGAGCCTCGACCGCATCCGACCTTCGGGAAGCATCTCGGCAAAGAAGTTCTGCCGTCGCGGCTTCCGCCCGCGTGGTGCGACCGGGGCCAGCGGAACTGCCAGCGAGAGGACCGTGCTGTCCAGGCCGTACGTCTCCACCGCCTCGGCAGAGGCGATGAAGTCGTACGTCGTGCTCGACCCGGCCAGCCGACCGATCGGCTGGCCGTAGAGCTCGACGACGAGGTCACTCATCGTCGCTCCTGGGCTCGATGGTGGCCGTCAGCTCGGTCCCGGTCTCCCGCATGAGCGCGAACAGCCGCTCGACGAAGATCGACGGCTTCCCCGCCTCGATCTCCCAGATGTAGCGCTGCGTCGTCCCGATCCTCGCCGCAAGCTCACGCTGACTCCAGCCGTTCAACAGTCGCGCCTGCTGCAGGATCCGCCCGAGCGACTCCGGGCTGGTGACCTTTCCGGTGTACGACATGAGCACCTCCTACGACTACGATAACGTATTCAGATCCTTTGACTACGAAAACGTAGTCAAAGGATCTGACTCCCTTTTCGTAGTCACGGCGCCATATCGGGATATCCCGATAAACCAGTTGGCGCCCACACGAGCGGCTGCGTAGCGTGGTGGTCATCGAGCGCAGCACCGAGCCGCGCGGATCCAAGGAGGTGGAGCAGTGGGACACATGCCGACTGCCCGTCGCTGGCGACGCCACCTCCAGGAGCGAGCCCTGTAACAGCCGATCCGGCACAGAGCTCGCCTGCATCTGGGTGAGCCAACGGATAGGCGGCCGGTCTCCAAAACCGGCGGAAAGTGGGTTCGACTCCCACCGCCCGGGCTTTAGACCTTGATTCGACGCGGGTGTCCGGCGACGCCTTGGGCCTCATAAGCCCGATGGTCCTGGTTCGACTCCAGGCCCCGCCACGCCCTCGTGGTCCAACGGACTACGACGCCGGCCTACGAAGCCGGAGATGGAGGTTCGACTCCTCCCTAGGGCACGTACGTCCCGCTCAGACCTGCGCCACCGATCGCAACTTCCACACATATGTGCCGAAGTTGCGGGTTCAGTCACACGGTGGCCCGTCATTTCCGTGCATGTGCATGGAAATGGCGAGCGACGGTTCATCCAAGCCTGACGTGGGAGTCCCGAAGTCACCTAGTGACCTCAGGACTCCCACGTCGTTCCGCTGAGTCGGCTAGGCGCCCGCGGCCTCGCGCTCCTCGAGCTTCGTGAGGCAGATGTCGACGATCATGTCTTCCTGGCCGCCGACCAGACCCCGGCGGCCGCACTCCATGAGGATGTCGCGGGTGTCGACGCCGTAGCGGGCGGAGGCGTTCTCGGCGTGGCGGAGGAAGGACGAGTAGACGCCGGCGTAGCCCATCGTCAACGTCTCGCGGTCGACTCGGACAGGACGGTCCTGGAGGGGCCGGACGATGTCGTCGGCGGCGTCCTGGAGCTTGAACAGGTCGCAGTTGTGCTTGAAGTCCGACAGGTTGGCGACCGCGATGAACGCCTCGATCGGGCAGTTGCCGGCGCCGGCGCCGTGGCCGGCAAGGGACGCGTCGACGCGGTAGACGCCGTTCTCGACCGCGACGACCGAGTTGGCCACCGAGAGCGAGAGGTTCTCGTGGGCGTGGATGCCGATCTCGGTCTCGTCGTCGAGGACGTCGCGGTAGGCGCGGGCGCGGTCGCGTACGTCGTTCATCGTCAGTCGGCCGCCGGAGTCGGTGATGTAGACGCAGTGGGCGCCGTAGGACTCCATCAGCTTGGCCTGCTGCGCCACCACCTCGACCGGCGCCATGTGGTTGAGCATCAGGAACCCGGAGACGTCCATCCCCATCTCGCGAGCCGCGGCGATGTGCTGGGCCGAGACGTCGGCCTCGGTGCAATGGGTCGCGACCCGCACCGACCGCACGCCGAGATCGTAGGCCCGACGCAGGTCCTCGATCGTGCCGACGCCGGGGAGCAGCAGGGTGGTCAGGCGGGCGTTCTTGATGACCGAGGCAGCCGCCTCGATCCACTCCCAGTCGGAGTTGGAGCCGGGGCCGTAGTTGACCGAGCCGCCGGTCAGGCCGTCGCCGTGGGCGACCTCGATGGCGTCGACGCCGGCCTCGTCGGCGGCGATGACGATCCGCTTGACGTCCTCGGGGGTGATCCGGTGGCGTACGGCGTGCATGCCGTCGCGCAGCGAGACTTCCTGAACATAGATGGGCGTGCTCATCGCGCGGCCTCCTTGGCAGCACTCTGCGATTTCGTCGCTGTCGCGACCTGCTCGGCCATCTGCAGCGCGGCCGAGGTCATGATGTCGAGGTTCCCCGCGTACGCAGGGAGGTAGTGCGCGGCGCCCTCGACCTCGAGGAACACCGACACCTGGTGCGTGGGCCGGGTCGTCTCGCCTTCCGCCAGGAGCGTCTCCACCGGCTGGTCGTCGGGGATCTCCTGCACCTGGACCTTCTGCTTGAGCCGGTAGCCGGGAACGTACGCAGCGACGTCACCGACCATCTTCTCGACCGACTCGGTGATCTCCGCGGTCAGCTCCTCGAGGGACCGAGAGCCACCCTCGACCAGCGCATACACCGTGTCGCGCATGATCAGCGGCGGCTCGGCCGGGTTGAGGATGATGATCGCCTTGCCGCGCTTGGCACCGCCGACCTGCACGATCGCGCCCGAGGTGGTCTCGGTGAACTCGTCGATGTTGGCCCGGGTGCCGGGGCCGGCCGACTTCGAGGAGATCGAGGCGACGATCTCGCCGTAGGCGACGGGTACGATCCGAGCGACCGCGGCCACGATCGGGATCGTCGCCTGCCCGCCACAGGTCACCATGTTCACGTTCGGGGCGTCGATGTGCTCGTCGATGTTGACGGCCGGGATGACGTACGGCCCGATCGCCGCGGGGGTGAGGTCGATCAGCCGCTTGCCGTAGGGCTCGAGAGCGGCCGCGTTGGCGACGTGGGCCTTGGCCGAGGTGGCGTCGAAGACGATCTCGATGTCGTCGAAGTCCGGCAGTCCGATCAGCCCCTCGACGCCCTTGGCGGTCGTCGCGAAGCCGAACTTCGCCGCCCGCGCGAGGCCGTCGGAGGCCGGGTCGATCCCGACCATCGCGCCCATCTCCAGGTGCTGTGAGGTCCGCATCACCTTGATCATCAGATCGGTGCCGATGTTGCCCGACCCGATGATCGCCACTTTCGACTTGGCTGTGCTCTCGTTTGCCATGGACGTCACTTCCCTACGGTGAAAGCCACCGAGCCGAGGCCCGACACGGTGGAACGAACGGTGTTGCCCGGGGCGATCGGCCGCATCGGCCCGAGCGCCCCGGAGAGGATGAGCTGGCCGGCACGCAGCGGCTCACCGAAGTCACGGGCATAGCGAGCCAGCCACTGGACCGCGTTGACCGGGTCACCCAGGCACGCCGCCCCGGTGCCGGTCGAGACCTCCTCGTCGTCGATCGACATCGACATCGAGACGTCCTTGGGCTCGAACTCGTCCAGCCGCCGGCGCTCGGTCCCGAGGACGTAGGCACCCGCGGAGGCGTTGTCCGCGACGGTGTCGCCGAAGGCGATCTTCCAGTCGGCGATGCGTGACCCACAGATCTCGATCGCGGCGACGGCGTAGTCGATGGCCTCCCGGACCTGGTCGTAGCTCAGGTCACCCTCGGCCAGGTCCGAGGCGAGGACGAAGGCGATCTCGGCCTCGGCCCGCGGCTGCAGGATCGCGTCGGCCGGGAGCACGTCGCCGTCCGCGTACGCCATGTCGTCGAAGAGCACGCCGAAGTCGGGGGTGTCCACGCCGATCTGCTCCTGCACCGCCTTGGAGGTGAGCCCGATCTTGCGGCCCACGATCTTCGCCCCGCCGGCGAGCCGGCCGGCGGTGAGGCGCTCCTGGATCGCGTACGCCGTCTTCAGGTCGGTCGCGTCCAGGAGGTCTCGCATCGGCGGCACGGGGATGCCCGTGGCCGAGGCGGTCAGCAGCCGATCTGCCGCGGCATCGACGGCAGCATCGGACGGGGAGGTCACTTCGTTCATAGCCCCACAGTCTCAGCAGCCGGGCCAGATCATGTGGGCTGTCGTCCCGCTGACCGGTACGGTGATCCCATGCCGCACCAGCCTGCCGATCTCGACACCGTGCTCGGCAAGGCGGTGACCATCCTGCGGGCCTTCACTGTCGACGACCAGGTGCTCTCCCTGGCCGAGCTCGTCCGCCGCACCGGACTCCCCAAGGCGACCGCCCACCGCGTCGCCGGCGACCTGGTCACCAATCGCCTCCTGGACCGCACCAACCTCGGCTACCGCCTCTCCGGTGGCCTCTTCGAGCTCGGCATGCGGGCCTCGGTCGAGCGCTCGCTCCTGGAGCTGGCGATGCCGTTCCTCCAGGACCTCTACGAGCGCACCCACGAGACCGTCCATCTGGGCGTCCGCGAGGGGCACGACGTCGTCTACGTCGCCAAGATCGGCGGCCACCGGCAGGCGAAGTCACCCTCCCGGCCGGGCGGCCGGATGCCGGTCCACTGCACCGCGATCGGCAAGGTCCTGCTCGCCTACGCCGACGCCGAGGCGCAGCAGGAGATCCTCAGCAGCCCCCTCGAACGACGTACGCCTCACACCATCGTCGCGCCCGGCCTGCTGGAGCGGCAGCTCGCTGCCGTGCTCGAGAACGGCGTCGCCTTCGAGCGCGAGGAGTCGGCCGCCGGGCTGCAGTGCATCGCGGCTCCGGTCCTCGCCGAGGGTGGCGACAGGGCGCTGGCCGCGATCAGCGTCACCGGCCCGGTGGGTCGCTTCCGGCCCGAGGCCCATGTGGCCCTCGTCCGGGCCGCGGCCCAGGGCCTGACGAGCCTGGCGAGTCGCCGCCGTTCGCTGTCCAGCTGAGACGGGTCAGTCGGTGCGCGCCGGAGGCAGGTCGGCCAACCGGGCGTCCGGGTGCGCCCGGACCGCGTCGAGGAGCTCCAGCCAGCCCCGCCCGACCTCGTCGAGCCTGTGCTCTGAGACGAGCCGGAAGGCAGCCGCGCGCAGCACGTCGACGTCCACCTCAGGCGTACGTCCGGTCGTCCGCAGCATCGTCAGCACCTCCTCGACCAGCTCGGCGGACACGGCGGAGTCGCCGTCGAGCGCCCACTCCACCTCGCCCTCGGTGGCGACCCCGTCCAGGTTCACAGCTTGACCCAGTAGCGGCGGGTGGGCCCGTAGCCGTACGCAGTCGCGTCGATGACGTCCTGGAGCTCGCCGCCCTGGGACTCGATGGTGCGTGCGGAGGCCTCGTTGTCGTCGTCGCACGTGATCAGCACCCGCTCCAGGCCGAGCCCGCGAGCCTCGTCGAGGACCAGCCCGAGGGCCCGGGCGGCGTGGCCCCGGCGACGGGCCGAGGAGCACACCGAGTAGCCGATGTGGCCGCCGACGTTCTCCAGGAACTCGTTGAGCGCGTGCCGGAGCTGGATGAACCCGACCACCTTGGAGCCCTCGGTGATCCAGAACGCGGAGGCGTGCACCCGGCCGGCCTGTGGCGGCACCGACAGGTCCCGGTCCCGAGCGGTCTTCGCGACCAGCCGCTCGCACGCCTCCCGGCTCACATCGGCGGCCTCCTCGTCGGGGATGGAGGCGCCGTCGACATGAGCCCCGCCGAACTCGGCGACACACGCCGCCCAGGAGTCGTAGAGATCGATCGTGGGAACGGCGAGGGCTGTCATGTCGCACAGGACATCAGCCCGCCGCCCGCCGAGCAAACCGTTATCGCCGGCCTCAGCCGTCGATCACCACGGTCCCCTTCGCGCGCGAGACGCAGAGGATCATGTGGCCATCGCGCTCGTAGTCGGCGAGGGCGTGGTCACGGTGCTCCACCTCTCCCTCCAGCACCCGCACTCGGCAGGTGCCGCAGAACCCCTGCTGGCACGAGTACGCCTGGGCCGGCCGCACCCGGCGGACCGCCGTCAGCGCCGACTCCGAAGAGCCCACCTCGACCTCGACGTCGGAGTCTTCGAGCCTCACCCGGAACGGGCTTCCGCCGAGCACCGGCGGCGGCGAGAACCGCTCGTAGTGCAGCGTGTCGATCAGCGGGTCGGGGATCTGCGCGCGGATCGCGTCGATCATCGGCATCGGACCGCAGCAGTAGAGCGCCGCCCCCTCCGGCGCCAGCGAGATGATCTTGGCCGCGTCCGGGACCCCCATCTCGTCGTCGGGCCACACCTGGATCTCGTGGTGGCCGACGATCTCCCGGACCTCCGCCAGGAACGGCATCGTCTCGCGCGAGCGACCGGTGTAGACGAACTCGTACGGCACACCCCGCCGCACCACGTCGCGCAGCATCGGCAGGATCGGGGTGATCCCGATGCCACCGGCGACGAAGAGGTAGCCGGCGGGCGAGTCGACGAACGGGAAGGCGTTGCGCGGCCCCTTCAGGACCAGCCGGTCGCCGACGGAGAGGTAGTGCGCCTCGACGGACCCACCGCCTCCGCCCGCGGTCGGCTCGATCCGGCGCACGCTGATCCGGTAGGCGGAGAGGTCGTCGGGGTCGGAGTTGAGCGAGTACTGCCGCAGCCGGCCGCTGGGCAGCACCACGTCGACGTGCGCACCCGGGTCCCAGGCCGGCAGGTCTCCCCCGCCCTCGGCGACGAACCAGATCGCTTTGACGTCGAGACCCTCCACATCGATCCGGCTGACACGTACGTGCAGATCCCGGTCGATCCGCCCGAGCGGCTTGCGGCGCCGCCAGGAGCGGTAGGCCGCCTTGGTCCAGTAGCCTCCGACGACCGCCTCGAAGCCTCGGTAGAGCCGCGAGTCGGGGATGTCCGGGACCGCGTAGTGCGCGGGCTTGCTCACTGGCCCTCCGCGAGGGCGTCGGCCCGCAGCGCCGCCGGCGACTTGGCCAGGTAGCTCACCGCCTGGGCGGTCGAACCCTCCGCCGACGGGTCGTAGTTGGGCAGGAAGAACTTCCAGGTCGCCCACCCGATGCGTACGACCCCCGGCACCAGCCCGCGACGCTCGGCGTCGATCAGCTGGAACAGCCGTGCCTTCGGCCGCTTGGCCGGCGGCTGTGCCGGATCGAGCGGGGTCGGGTCGTGGTCCATCAGGTAGCCGGCGCCTCGCCACCACAGGACGAGAAGCGCGGTGCCGCCGAGCAGGTAGGAGCGGACCCGGCGGCTGTAGCGCCCGTCGACATGCTGGAAGACGTCGTAGGCGACGTTGCGGTGCTCGACCTCCTCGGCGCCGTGCCAGCGCAGCAGGTCGAGCATCGTCTCGTCGGCGCCGGCCGCGTCGAGCGCGGGCGAGTTGAGCACCCAGTTGCCGAGCACGGCGGTGAGGTGCTCGAGTCCCGCGATGATCGCGGCACGCTCGATCAGCCACTCCTCCTTGGCCCTGCCGGTCAGGTCGCGGTCACCCAGGATCTTGCGGAACAGCGCCTCGATCTCGGCCGCGAACGGACGCACGTCGAGGCCGTTGTCGGTGAAATAGTCCTGCACCTCCTGGTGGGCGGCGGCGTGCACGCCCTCCTGGCCGATGAAGCCGATCACGTCCTCGCGCAGCTGGTCGTCCTCGATCAGCGGCAGGATCTCGGAGAACACCTTGACGAACCACCGCTCGCCCTCGGGCAGCAGCAGATGCAGCACGTTGACATAGTGAGAGGCGAAGACCTCCCCCGGGATCCACACCAGCGGCAGCTTGCTCCAGTCGAACTTCACGTTCCGCGGGTGGAGAGCCACCTTGGCCGGCTCGTGCCCGCGCTTGCTCTTCGTGCTCTCGCTCATCGCACACTCGCCTTCTCGATGAAGGCCGCGATCTCGCCTGCGACCAGCTCCGGATCCGCGGCCACCACCCAGTGTCCGCCGTCGATGACCTGGGTGACCAGGGACGTTGCGTACGCCCGGGGCGCCTCGGTCTGCAGCGGCACCGTCACGTAGTCGTCGCCGCGCGGGGCGAGCACCAGGACCGGCACCTGCGTCGACCGCGGGGCCGGACGGAGCAGCTTGCCGAGGAAGTTGGCGCGGTAGAGCTCCACCCCGTTGACCTGGTCCTTCGTCGGTCGTGGCCCGCCGCCGACGAACCGGGCGAGCAGCCCCGAGCGCACCATCGCCTCGGGCAGCAGCGGCAGCTGGAAGGCGAAGACGTACCAGGAGTGGGCCAGCTGCCGCAGCGAGCTCCCCAGGTGGGCCCGCTCGCGCAGCCAGGCGGTCGCCATCCCCAGGTCGGGCCCCGAGATCGAGACGTACGTCGCGATCCGGCTGCTCAGCGCCGGGTCGGTCACCGACTCCCAGGTCTGGATCGAGCCCCAGTCGTGCGCCGCGACGTGCACCGGCGCGTCGGGCGAGACGGCGTCGATGACCGCCTTGAAGTCCGCGGAGAGCTGCGCCAGCCGGTAGCCGGCGGTCGAGTCGGGAACCCCCGACCCACCCGTGCCGCGTACGTCATAGGCGACGACGTGGAAGCGCTCGGCGAGCACCTTGGCGACCCCGTCCCAGACGGAGTGGTTGTCGGGGTAGCCATGGACGAGCACCACGGTCTCCGCGCCGGCCGGCCCCTGCTCGTAGACCGCGAGCTCCAGCCCGTCGGTGGTCCGGACCAGCCGTGTGGTCACCTCGATCACGCTTCCTCCTTCGTTCGCGGACGTCTCACCAACAGATTAATGAGACACCGTGTCCGCGAACAATAGCAAGCACCGATCCCGGATCCCGGAAATAGAGCGACCCACCGCAGACGGGTCTACGGCGGGTCGGTCGGGAAGCTGTGACTACGAGGCGGTGCGGGAGTCGGCCAGGCGCGACTCCTCGGCGGCGTGCTCCTCGAGCTCCTTGCGGCGGCGCTCCACCTCCAACGCGACCTCGGTCGGGTCGTCGATCAGGGCGGCCATGCCACCCGGGACGCGCTCGAGCGCCTCACGGGCGAAGATCTGCTGCATGGTGGTGGTGCGCTCGGAGCGGTCCTTGCCGATGAACGACATCATCCAGTGCAGCGTCGCGGTAAGCCGGTTGCGGAACCCGGTCATGTATGCCAGGTGGACCACGAGCCAGCCGAACCAGGCGAGGATGCCGGCCAGCTTGAAGTCGCCCATCATCAGGACCGCGTTGAAACGGCTGATGGTGGCCATCGAGCCCTTGTCGAAGTACTTGAAGTCGGGCTGCGCCGGCTTGTCCTGCAGGCGGCCCTTGATGGTCTTGGCGGCGTACTTCCCGCCCTGGATCGCGACCTGCGCGACGCCGGGGAGGTGGTCGAGGTTGATCATGTCGCCGACCACGAAGATCTCGGGGTGGTTCGGCAGCGTGAGGTCGGGGTTGACCGCGATCCGGCCGGCACGGTCGAGCTCGGCACCGGTCTGCTCCGAGAGCGTCTTGCCGAGGGAGGAGGCCTGCACGCCCGCGGCCCAGATCTTCGCGATCGAGCCGATCCGCTGGGTCTTGCCGTCCTTGAACTTCATCTCGATGCCGAACTCGTCGACGTGGGTGACCATCGCACCGAGGACGACCTCGACACCGGCCTTCTCCAGCGCCTTCTCGGCCTTGGCCCCGAGCTTCTCGCCGAACGGCGGCAGCACCTGCGGCGCGGCGTCGACCAGGACCACCCGGGCCTTCTCGGACTGGATGTGGGTGAAGTCCTTCTTCAGCACGCGGCGGGACAGCTCGGCGATCTGGCCGGCCATCTCCACGCCGGTCGGGCCGGCGCCCACGACGACGAAGGTGAGCAGGTCACCGATCGGCTCGCCGCGCGAGGCGGTCAGCTCGGCGATCTCGAACGCACCGAAGATGCGCCCGCGCAGCTCGAGGGCGTCGTCGATCGACTTCATCCCGGGCGCGAACTCGGCGAACTGGTCGTTGCCGAAGTAGGACTGGCCGGCGCCGGCGGCGACGATCAGCGAGTCGTAGGGAACCTCGATCTGCTGGTTGAGGACGCTCGCCTTGACCGACTTCGCCTCGGTGTCGATCTCGCTGACCTCACCGAGCAGCACGGTCGCGTTCTTCTGCCGGTGCAGGATGTCGCGGGTCGGCGGGGCGATCTCGCCCTGCGAGAGGATCCCGGTCGCCACCTGGTAGAGCAGCGGCTGGAACAGGTGATGGGTCGTCTTCGCGATCAAGGTGACCTCGACGTCGTCACGGCCCTTGAACGCCTTCGCGGAGAAGAGACCCCCGAAGCCGGAACCGATGATGACGACCCGGTGCTTTGCCTGGTCCGCTGACATTGACTAATCCCCTACCTCAAACGAGACCTTTTGAACGTTCCACTCATATTCTGAACCATTCCGGCGGATCTGTTCATTCCCGGGCACGACTACTTCGTCACAGTTGCCGAGCAGCCGCCGAGTATGCGCTCCCACCGCGTGTCCGCTACTGAGTCGTAACCCCTTGACTTTAATCTGTGAGGGCGACCGGGACCTTGTGCCCTAGTGGTCCATAGCCCGGATCAGACACCTTCAAGTGCGGAAAATTCTTGCCACGAACAGCACACAACAAAACGTGTGTATCCCGACCCGCGAGATCGGAGGAGGAGAACATGCCGTTGAGCCGGCCAGCCCTCCTGCTCCGCACCGGTTCCCGCGCCGTTCAGGACGCCCGGGTCTGGGTCCGGACGGCCTGCGAGGAGATCGAGCGCACCGACCTTGTGGACTGCGCTGAGTTCGGCGTCTCCGAGCTGGTCTCCAACGCACTGTTCCACGGCACGGCCCCGGTCACGATCCGGATGCGCGGCACCGTCGACCACCCCCGTGTCGAGATCCGGGACGCCTCGACCGAGCCACCGCTGCTGCCGGTCCCGCTCGCCCTCGACGACGAGGACGAGGTCCTGCTGACGGTCGGTCGCGGCCTCTCGATCGTGGCCAGCGTCTCGGAGGCCTGGGGCGCCGACATCGACGCGTCCGGCAAGACCGTCTGGTTCACCCCCGCGGCCGAGATCGACGAGGGTGACGGCGTCGAGGGCGTGATCACCGGGCCTCCCGGCGCGCCTCCGAGGCCCGAGCGCCTCGGCTCCGAGGCGGTCGAGGTCAGCATCCTCGGCGTACCCCTCGCGCTCTACAAGGGCTTCCAGCATCACTTCCGAGAGCTGCGGCGCGAAGTACGCCTCCTCTCGCTCGCCCACGCCCACGACTACCCGCTCGCCGCCAGCCTCTCGGCGCTGTTCGGCTCGCTGGAGCGCCAGCTCCTCGACGGCCTCGGCCACGGCCAGCTCTCCGGGGTCCGCGACCGGGAGACGGCCGACCTGCACGTACGCATGCCGCGGTCCGCGGCCGAGACGATGCGCCGCTTCCTCGACATGCTCGACCTCATCGACGAGTTCTGCCGCCAGGAGCGACTGCTGGTCCTGGCCCGCTCTCCCGAGCAGGTCACCTTCCAGCGCTGGTTCCTCGGCGAATACCTCACCCAGGCCGCCGGTGGCCGCCCCACCAGGTGGAGCGCGGCCCACATGACCGGCCACGCCCGCTAGACCCCGTACGCTGTCCGCGTGCTGCGTGAGCATGGCGACCTGCTCGCCCCCATCGCCGCCGGCGGAGCGCTCGGCTCGCTGGCTCGCTGGGGCCTCACCACCGTCCTCCCCCACGGCGGCCACTCCTGGCCGTGGGCGACCTTCTTGACCAACGTCGCCGGCTGCCTCCTACTCGGTCTGCTGATGGCCTTCGTCCTGGGCCCGTTGTCCACCGTCCCGTTCTGGGGCCGCTACCTGCGCCCGTTCCTCGGGGTCGGCGTGCTCGGCGGCTACACCACGTTCTCGACCTACGAGCTCGAGGCGTACGTCCTGGGCGGGCATGCGCCCGCATTCGCGATGCTCTACCTGCTCGCC
>NZ_JBHWLY010000097.1:0-20277 GCF_042730435.1 Nocardioides sp. NPDC059952
TTGTCCACACAACCCCTGTCCCCTCGCCCGCCTCGCCCAGTGTGTTGGTCTCGACACCCCTCCGCCTAGCGGCTCCGGCGGCTCGACCGGCGGCTCGGGCCGAGGTCCCCAGATCGACAGCCCCGGCGGGTTATCCTCGACCCGCTGGGGTTCCCCTGAGCAGCGGCGATTAGATTTGCTGGCTCACCTCAGCCACGCTGATGTGTTGCGAACTGTGTATGACCACGTGGTCCTGAGCCGGGGGAGAAGCCGATGTACCTCAAGCGTCTGACGCTGAAGGGTTTCAAGTCGTTCGCCTCCGCCACGACCCTCGAACTCGAACCAGGGATCACCTGCATCGTCGGGCCCAACGGCTCGGGCAAGTCCAACGTCGTCGACGCGCTCGCCTGGGTCATGGGTGAGCAGGGCGCCAAGAGCCTGCGTGGCGGCAAGATGGAGGACGTCATCTTCGCCGGCACATCCGGGCGCGCCCCGCTGGGCCGCGCCGAGGTCTCGCTGACGATCGACAACACCGACGGCGCACTGCCGATCGAGTACGCCGAGGTCACCATCTCGCGCACGATGTTCCGCAACGGCGGCTCGGAGTATGCGATCAACGGCAGCCCGTGCCGGCTGCTGGACGTCCAGGACCTGCTCTCGGACTCCGGTATCGGCCGCGAGATGCACGTCATCGTCGGCCAGGGCCAGCTCGACACGATCCTGCGCGCGACCCCCGAGGACCGGCGCGGCTTCATCGAGGAGGCCGCCGGGGTCCTCAAGCACCGCAAGCGCAAGGAGAAGGCGCTGCGCAAGCTCGACTCCACGCAGGTCAACCTGGACCGGCTCCAGGACCTGCTCGTCGAGATCCGCCGCCAGCTCAAGCCGCTCGGCCGCCAGGCGGAGGTCGCCCGGCAGGCGCAGACGGTGCAGATGGACGTACGCGACGCCAAGGCCCGCATCTACGCCGACGACCTGGTCACCGCCAAGACCGAGCTCGACAAGGAGCTGGCCGACGAGGGTGCGCTGCTGGCCCGGCGTGCCGAGGTCGAGGAGACCATCGCGGAGGGGCGGGAGCAGGAGGCCGTCCTGGAGGCGGCCCTGCGTGAGGACCTGCCGGCGCTGGCCGCCGCGCAGGAGACCTGGTTCGCGCTGAACTCCCTGCGCGAGCGGCTGCGCGGCACGCAGTCGCTGGCCTCCGAGCGGGTGCGCAACGCGGCCGGCTCCGAGGATCTGGAGGTGCGTCAGGGGCGCGACCCCGAGGAGCTCGAGGCCCAGGCCGAGGTGGCCCGCGAGCAGGAGGAGACGGCTGACGCCGAGGTGGAGGAGCTTCGCTACTCCCTCGAGGAGGCGGTCGAGTCCCGCAAGTCGGCTGAAGATGCCGCCGCCGAGGAGGAACGACGGGTCAAGGGGCTCGAGCGGGCTGCCGCCGACCGTCGTGAGGGGCTGGCCCGGCTGACCGGTCAGGTCAACGCGCTCAAGTCGCGGGCCGCTGCCGCCGACGACGAGGTCGGGCGCCTGACCGCTGCTCGTGAGGGTGCGCTGGCGCGTGCCGAGCGGGCGCAGCGCGACTTCACCGCCCTGGAGACCAAGGTCGCCGGGCTGGACGCGGGGGAGGAGGGCCTCGACGCCGAGCACGAGGCCGCTGCCGCCGTGCTCGAGGACCTCGAGGAGCGGCTCGCGAAGCTGCAGGCCGAGGCTCAGCAGGCCGACCGGGACCGCTCCACCCTGGCCGCCCGCAAGGACGCGCTGGAGATGGGGCTGAACCGCAAGGACGGCGCCGGGGCCCTGCTCGGCTCCGACCTTCCCGGGGTGCTGGGATCGGTCGCGTCGCTGCTGGCGGTGCGCTCGGGCTACGAGGCCGCGGTGGCCGCGGCGCTCGGGACCGCCTCGGACGCGGTCGTCGTCGAGTCCGCCGAGCGTGCGGTCGGCGCGATCGAGCATCTCAAGACCGAGGACCTCGGCCGGGCCGGGCTGCTCCTGAGCGGTTCGCCCGAGGAGACCGGCGGCTGGCCGGCGCTGCCTGCCGGCGCTGCGTACGCAGTGGACGTGGTGGAGTGCCAGGCGGTGCTGCGGCCCGCAGTGGCTCGCCTGCTCGACAAGGTGGCGGTGGTCGAGGACCTTGCCGCGGCCCAGGCGCTCGTGGCTGCGGAGCCCGGCGTCACCGCGGTGACTCGCGAGGGCGACCTGATCGGCGCCCACTTCGCCTCCGGCGGCTCCTCGAGCGTACCCAGCCTGATCGAGGTACAGGCCGCGGTCGACGAGGCCACCGCCCAGCTCGCCGAGGCCCACGCGGTCTCCGAGCGGGCCACCTTCGAGACCTCCCGCCTGGAGTCGGAGCGGCTGGCCGCGCAGAAGCGGGTCGACGTCGCCCTGGCCAAGCTGCACGAGTCCGACGCGACTCTGGCCGCCGTGGCCGAGGAGCTCGGCCAGTTCGGCGCGCAGTCGCGGGCAGCGCGCGGCGAGGCCGAGCGGCTGCTGGCGGCCGTCACCCAGGCACAGGAGGCGCGCGAGAACGCCGTCGCCGGGCTCGCCGAGCTCGAGGAGCGTCTCGCGATGGCCGAGGAGGACCCCGAGGACGAGCCCGACATCAGCGCCCGTGACTCACTGGCCCAGGCGGCCCGCGACGCCCGGCAGCGCGAGATGGACGCCCGGCTGTCGCTGCGCACCTCCGAGGAGCGTGCCCGCGCGTTGGCCGGCCGTGCCGAGGGTCTGCTCCGCGCGGCCCGTCAGGAGCGCGAGCAGCGCGCCAAGGCCGCGGCCCGCCGCGAGCAGATGCGCCGCGAGGGCGAGGCCGCGCGAGCGGTCGGCACCGCGGTGGCGTACGCGCTGGACCGTCTGGAGGTCTCGGTGCAGCAGGCCGCCAGGGCCCGCACGGAGATCGAGGAGTCCCGGGCCGGTCGGGAGCAGGCGCTGCGCGAGTGCCGCTCGCTGCTGCGCAACCTCGGCAAGGAGCTCGAGGAGCTGGTCAACTCCGTCCACCGCGACGAGATGGCCCGCGCCCAGCAGCGGATGCGGATCGAGCAGCTCGAAGAGCGGATCCTCGAGGAGCTCGGGCTCGACGGCGAGGCGATCGTGAAGGACTACGGTCCCGACCAGCTGGTCCCGCAGCACCCCGACGAGGACGGCAACGAGCGCGAGCCGATCGCCTACGTCCGTGCCGAGCAGGCCAAGCGGCTCAAGATCGCCGAGAAGAACCTGCGCGCGCTCGGCAAGGTGAACCCGCTCGCCCTGGAGGAGTTCGCCGCGATGGAGGAGCGCAACAAGTTCCTCACCGAGCAGCTCGAGGACCTCAAGCAGACCCGCAAGGACCTCATGGACATCGTCAAGGAGGTCGACAACCGCGTCGAGCAGGTCTTCACCGAGGCCTGGGAGGACGTACGCGTCGCCTTCGACCACGTCTTCGCGCGGCTCTTCCCGGGTGGCGAGGGCCGCCTGGTCCTCACCGATCCCGAGAACATGCTCACCACCGGCATCGAGGTCGAGGCCCGGCCGCCTGGCAAGAAGGTCAAGCGGCTCTCGCTGCTCTCCGGTGGGGAGCGGTCCCTGGTGGCCGTCGCGTTCCTGGTCTCGCTCTTCAAGGCGCGTCCCTCGCCCTTCTACATCCTCGACGAGGTCGAGGCCGCGCTCGACGACACCAACCTCGGCCGGCTCCTGGAAATCTACGAGGAGCTGCGCGAGAACTCCCAGCTGATGGTGATCACCCACCAGAAGCGCACCATGGAGGTCGGCGACGCGCTCTACGGCGTCACCATGCGCGGCGACGGCGTCACCACCGTCATCTCGCAGCGCCTCCGCGACGCTCAGCCGGCCTGATCGCTGCCTCTCGCCGACCAACCCGGGGCGGGGACGGATATCCCGCAACCGGCACACGGAAACGGTGCCAGACTGGTTGAATCGGTGTGTGTCGACACCTACGCCGATAGTTCGTGGATACCTCGGCCTGGTCGCGCTCGGCATGGCGATCGGTATCCCTGCCGCGCTCGCTGCAGCGCTCTTCCTCGCGGTGGTCCACTGGGCCGAGGACTGGCTGTGGCACGACCTTCCCGCGGACCTGGGCTACGACTCGGCACCCTGGTTCCTGGTGATCGGCCTGCCGATCACCGGTGCGCTGATCGTCTGGCTGGCACGTCGCTTCCTGCCCGGTGACGGTGGGCACTCGCCGGTGGACGGGCTCTCCATGGCGCCGACACCGGTCCGATACGCGCCATCGATCGTCCTGGCGGCGCTGGGGTCGCTGCCGTTCGGTGTCATCCTCGGACCGGAGGCTCCGGTGATTGCGATCGGTTCGGCGGTCGGGATGGTGTTCGCCGGCCGCCGAACGATGAGTCCCGAGACCCAGGGCGTGCTCGCCTCGGCCGGTTCGTTCTCGGCGGTCTCGGCCCTGTTCGGCGGCCCGCTGGTCGGTGGACTGCTGCTGCTCGAGGCCGGACTGGCCACCGGCGCCCAGCTCGTCCCGGTCCTGGTCCCGGGTCTGGTGGCCGCCGCCACCGGATACCTGCTGTTCGTCGGACTCGGCGACTGGGGTGGGATCAGCTCGGCCGGTCTCCAGGTGCCTGACCTGCCGGCGTACGACGGCACGCGCCTCGTCGACGTCGCGCTCGCGATCGTGGTGGGGATCGTCGCTGCGATCCTGATGGGGGTGGCCCACAGGGGCGCCGAGCGGGTGCACACCGTTGTCACCAACAGCCGACGGCTGCTGGTTCCGTTGGTGCTGGGCGGTCTGGCGATCGGGCTGCTGACCCTCCTCACCGAGGCGTTGGGCGGTGAGCTGGACGACGTCCTCTTCTCCGGTCAGAGCGCGATCGGTGAGGTGGTCAACCAGTCGGCGGGGGTGATCGTGGTGGTCCTGCTCGCCAAGGCGCTGGGCTTCGCGGTCTGCATGGGGGTCGGCTTCCGCGGCGGAGCGGTCTTCCCCGCCGTCTTCCTCGGGGTCGGGGTCGCGAGCCTGTGCGTTGCGATGTTCGACTGCTCCCCGACCTGGGCGGTCGCGGTCGGCGCCGCAGCAGGCATGACGGCGGGGACGGGCCTGCTGTTCTGCGGCATGCTCTTCGCGATGCTGCTGGTCGGGAAGGAGGGCGCCGATGCGTTGCCGGCGGCCGTGTTCGCCTCCGTCGCCGCATGGCTGGTCCGATCCAGCATCGCCGCCCGTCTGGGCGCACGCGAATGAGCAGCGCCCGGCGGAGGCCGAGCCCAGCCCGCCTGACGCTCCCGCTAACGCCCCTGCACGCGGCTCAGTGACCGCGGAGGCTGGAGTGGGTGGGGCTGGAGGTCGACGCGACGTACGCCGCACTGCGCGCAGCGCACATAGAGGACTCGGCCCTCCGAGGTCTGATGGCTGGACTCGGTGAGCCAGCCGTGTTCGTGGGTGGCGTTCGTGCGCCGGGACTCCTCGGTTGCGCTGTCGGTCATGGTCGCCACTCTGCTGTAATGGTCTTATGCATCTCAACCCTTACGGTGAGTACGCCGTGCTCCTGGCCGCTTCGCTCGCCGACGACTGGCCCGAGGACCGGGCCGGGATCGAGGCCCGGACCCGGGAGTTCGGGATGACGATGGACTTCGCTTCATCTCCGGACGATCACGGGCGCACCCGGCAGGTGATCGATGAGTGGCTTCGCGTCGTCGATGCGCCGGAGCCGGGTGAGAGGGCGCGGCTGCTCAACGAGCTGATGGCGCAGGCGACCGCGTACCCGAGGCTGACCGACCACGACGGGGAGGGGTGGCACCTCCACTTCCGCGACGACGCCAACGACTCGCTTCCTGACGTGCTGCGAGCGGTGATCAGCGTGGGCACCGCGCTGCACCTGACCACTCGGGGCATCCATCGCCTGGGCAGGTGCGCCGCGGGGAGCGCAGAGGGCGACCCCTGCTCGGCGGTGGTCGTGGACGTCACCCGCAACGGACGGCAGCGCTACTGCTCGGTCCGCTGTGCCAACCGTGCTGCGGTCCGCCGGCACCGTGCCCGACGCTCCGTCACCGCTGGCTGATCGGTCCGCGCGGTTCGCTGACGAACGCGGTGGACGCGGGGCACACTGACCCCATGAAGTCCGTGCCGGACGAGGGCCGTGAGCTGCGGGTGCGCCTTGCGGCTGAGACCGCCAGCGTGCCCGGTGCGCGCAGATTCGTCACCGACGGGCTCGCCGAGTGGGGCCACGGGCATCTCCTCGACGATGCCGCCCTGTGCGTCACCGAGATGGCGGCGAACGCTGCCCTGCACAGCGGTAGTCCCTACATGCAGGTCCGGCTGCGCGACCTCGAGCCGGGCGTACGGCTCAGCGTCGAGGACGACGGCGCACTGATCCCGCTCCCGGCCGTCGCCCCGCCGCCTCTCCGGAGTCAGGGCACCACCGGGCGCGGGCTGGCGATCGTGTCCGTGCTGGCGAAGTCGTGGGGGATCGACGAGCGTGTCGACGGGCGGCGCATCTGGGCCGAGCTCGCCGGCGACGGGGTCGAGCACGACGTACGACCTCCCACGGTGGCCTACGGCGATCAGGCGATGCCCGAGGCGGCCGCCCTGCCCGCGGACTGGGTCACCGTCCAGCTGCCAGCCTGCCCGGTGCAGCTCGGGCTCCAGATCGACCAGCGCCTCGACGATCTGGTCCGTGAGCTCCAGCTCATCGACTCCGAGGACGGCCCGACCCCGCCGCGCGAGCTCGGCGAGCTCATCGAACGGCTGGTCACTCGACCGGCCTTCGCGCGCCACCTGGGTCGTCGAACCGCTCTCGACGCGGCCGCCGCAGGGCTGGAGTACGTCGACATCGAGATGACTCTGCCCCGCGAGATGGCCCCCTTGCTCCGTGAGCTGCTGGCCGCGGACAACCTGGCCGACGAGATCAGCGAGACCCACCAGCTGCTCACCCTGCGCTCCACGCCGGAGATGGTCTCGCTGCGGACCTGGTTCACCGAGAGCATCGTCGGCCAGGCGGAGAGCGACGCCGACCCGGTGCCGTACGACGAATGGGCACGCGCGAGAGGTGGCCCCCTATGACGGGGCGAATGTCCCATCGAGTCACTTCACGAGCTGTAGCTCCTCGACCCGCAGCGCCGATCCTTCTCGCAGCGGCTCCCACATGCCGGTCGGCTTGAAACCGTGGGCGACATAGAGTCGGCGCGCGGGTTCGTTGCCCTCGGTCACGTGCAGACGTACGCCGAGATCGCGGTCGCGGCACCAGTTGACCAGATCGGTGAGGATCTCGGCGGCGTACCCGTGGCCGCGTGCCTCGGGTGCGGTCCACATGCCCCAGATGTCGGCGACGGCGCTGTCCGGGGGCGTGAAGGCGCCACCCATCGCGACTCCTCGGCCGTCTTCAACGGTCACGAGGATCGGTGCTGACCCCTTGGCCCGCTGCTGCCAGAAGTGCTCCGGGTGAGCCTCGGCCTCGGCGAGCGTGGTTCTGAAGGCGTCGGGGGAGTCGGCCAGCGCCCGCAGGCTGAGGTGGCGCAGGAGAGACCAGTCGTCAGCGGTGATGGTGCGTACCTCGACGTTCATGGCGTCGAGGTTGGCAGCAACCCCGGCGTACTGCCACCAGATTTCGACCAGGCGATGAATCCCGAGGTGAGGGTCGGCCCGTATAACTGGCATGAGACCTTCGACTTCGTACGTGGCAAGGGCCGCCCTCGTGGTTGCGGCTGCAGCACTCTTCGCCGCGGGATGCGGCAGTAGCGGCGGGGATGGGTCGGACGCAGGTGGAGGAGGGGAGGCGCTCGTCTCGGCGACCGAGGTCGACGGGACCGAGGTGCTTGTCGATGCCGAGGGGCACACGCTCTACACCGCAGAGGTCGAGAAGGATGGGGAGATCCACTGTGTCGACACGTGCGCGAAGTTCTGGGAGCCGGTCGTCGCGACCGAGGATGACGTCGACGCGGCGAATTCCGCGCAGGGCGACGGGTTCGGGACCGTGGAGCGTCCGGACGGAGAGTCTCAGCTGACGCACGACGGGCTGCCGCTGTACACGTTCGCGAAGGAGGGGGCGGGGGAGCTCAAGGGTGACGGGTTCACGGATGACTTCCGGGGCACCGAGTTCGTGTGGGCGGCGGCGCGGACCGACGGTGCCTCGGCCCCCTCGGAGTCCTCCACGCAGGAGGACAACGGAGGCGGCTATGGCTACTGACGGGGGTACGGTCATCCGGTGGCGTCGCGACGCGGGACCGCGGAGATGACCATCCGTCGTACGGCCGGAGGGTAGGGCCGGCGTGGGGGCCGTGTCGGACGAGTCGCTGCTGGCCGCGATGGCCGGTGGCGACCAGGATGCGGCCGCAGCGTTCGTACGCCGCCATCAGGCTCGCGTCTACGGCCTCGCCCTCACGATCGTCCGGCTGCCCGCTCTCGCCGAGGACGTCGCCCAGGACACCTTCGTCAAGGCGTGGCGGCACGCGGCCACGTACGACCCGAGACGTGGGCGCGCCTCCACCTGGCTGCTGACCATCACCCGGAACGCGGCCATCGACGCGATCCGCTACCGCCACGACGATCCGATGGACCCGGATCTCCTGGTGGCCCTGCTGACGGTGCGGGACGAGAGTGCGGAGAGCGATGACCTGGACACCGATCTCGCGCTGCGGCAGGCGCTGGCGGAGCTCCCGCACGAGATGGCCGCTCCGATCGTGCTGATGACGTACTTCGGGCTGACGGCACAGGAGATCGCCACCCGGGAGGACGTTCCGGCGGGCACGGTGAAGACCAGGGTCCGCCGGGGCCTGGAGAAGCTGCGGCAACGAATGGGGGTTCGCGATGCCTGAGTCCGAGCGCTGCCGGGAGGTGCGAGAGCTGATCCCGGAGCTGGCGATGGGGGTGGCGTCCGGCGAGGCGCGTGCTCGTGGGCTGGCACACCTTGCCACCTGCGCGAGCTGTCGACGCGAGCTCGAGGACGTCGCGGGCACCGTCGATGCCCTGCTGCTGCTCGCTCCGGAGCGCGAACCGCCGGCCGGTTTCGACGTCAGGGTGCTGGCGGCCCTTGATCAGCGTCCTCCTCGGCACCGGATCCGCACCGGCCTGCTCGTCGCGGCGGCGATGGTGCTGGTCGCGACCCTTGCCGCCGGGCTCACCTGGCGGCGCGGCGCGGAGGACCGCGACGTCGCCGACGACTACCGCGGGGTGCTCTCCACCGCCGACGGGAGCTACCTCCGGGCCGCGGACCTGACGATCGACGGAGCCAGCGCCGGGAGTGTCTTCGCCTACCAAGGACGGCCATCGTGGCTGTTCATGTCCGTCGAGGACGCCCCGAGCGGCACCTACCACGTACGCCTGGTCGGCACCGACGGGCGCACCCGGTGGCTCGGGACATGCACCGTCAAGGAAGGCACCGGCGCCTGGGGGACCACCGTCGACGTGCCGATCCGATCCGTCGACCGGGTCGAGATGTTCGGCGACAGCCTCCCGACGGTGGTCGCGAACCTGCGCCGTTGAGGTCTGATCCCGCCGCTGAGCGACTCAGCGATGTGGGTTCGATGAACCGTCGATGAACCCGTGATGAAGGCATGCGGAGAACGTCGTCGAGTGGTCAAGGTGGGTCTTTTCGGCTGCCTAGAATCGCTCGGTCGCCGGGCCGACCGGGGCACCGGCGAGACGTTGTCTCGACGTTCGGGGGATCGTCACGGTTAACGCAATTGAGGACCCCCCACACATGCCTTCGACCCTGCTGTCGTTCCCCTACTATCGGAGCAACCCCTACCTGACGATGCTCACCGTGGCGCCGCGGGCGGCGGGCTGGGACGTGGTCGAGGGAGTGCAGGGGCTGCACCGGCTCGAGGCGCGCGCCGAGCACATGGGGCGGGGCGACGTGCTCCACGTCCACTGGACCTCGCCGGTGACCGCCGGCTGCGAGAGCCTCGAGGAGGCCTGGGCCAACGCCGCGCGGTTCGAGGACGTGCTGAGCGGTCTGCGCGACCGTGGCGCCGACGTGCTGTGGACGGTGCACAACTCGATCGCCCACGAGGCCGACTACGTCGATGTCGAGCTTGCCGTCGCCAAGGCGCTGGCGAGCTACGCGACCCGGATCATCCAGCTCAACCCGGCCACCGTCGAGGAGACCGCGGCCTACTACGTGCTCCCGCCGGACAAGGTCGTCGACCTGCCGCACTCGTCCTACCTCGGCGTCTACCCCGACGGCGGCGTCGACGCCGCCTCGCGCGAGCGCATCGGCGTCCCACAGGGGGTGCCGACGGTCGGCTTCATCGGTCAGATCCGGGCGTACAAGGGCCTCGACGTCCTGTGCCGGGCGGTGGAGATCGCCGCCGAGCAGGTGCCGGACCTGACCTTCGTCGTGGCCGGCAAGGTGGTGCCCGTCACCGACGTGGAGACGGTCGAGGAGATGCTCTCGGCACCGAACATCGTCAAGCGGCTCGGGTTCGTCGAGACCGCCGACTTCTCCGACTGGATGCGGGCCAGCGACGTGGTGGCGCTGCCGTACCGCCGCATCCTCAACTCCGGCTCGCTGCTGGCCGCGGGCACCTTCGGCCGCACCGCCCTCATCCCCGAGGACACCCCGGTCGCGCGGCAGTTCGCCGACCAGCCGTGGGTGGTGACGTACGCGCCGGAGCCCGATGAGCCCGTCGCCCTGGCCGCGGCGATCCTGGAGGCCCTCGAGGGGCAGGAGGCGCGGCATCGGGCCGCCCATGAGTTCACCCGTGCGTACACGCCCTACGACATGTCGCGCGACTACCTGCGGCTGCTCGACGGGCTGGCCGGCGATCTGAAGGGCGCAGCCTGATGACCACACCCGAGCTCTCCGTCGTCGTCCCGACACACGATGTCGGCCTGTGGGTCGGGGACCTGCTCTCCTCGATCCTCGAGGACCAGTCCACGCCTGCCGATCCGGTGGACCTGGAGGTCATCGTCGTCGATGACGCCTCCACCGACGACACGTTCGAGATCGTCGAGGCGTACGCCGCCCGAGACCCGCGCCTGAGGGTGGTCCGCTCGCCCGGCAAGGGCGGGGGACAGGCGCGCAACCACGGGGTCTCGCTGGCGCGGGGCCGCTTCCTCGCGTTCGCGGACGGTGACGACCTGGTGCCCCGAGGGGCGTACGCCACCATGCTGCGCAAGACGCGGGAGACCGGCTCGGACATGGTCGTCGGCCGGTTCTTCAAGCTCTTCAGCGACCGGGTCTGGTGGCCGGTGCGGGCGTGGCCGGCCTTCGACGAGGAGCGCACCCTGGTGAGGCTGGCCGACGCGCCGTCGGCCCTGCGCAACCGGGCCTGCTGGAACCGGGTCTTCCGGCGCGACTTCTGGGACTCCGCGGGGATCTCGTTCCCCGACGCCTTTCGCTCCAACGACATCGAGCCGATGGTGCACGCGCTGACCACGGCCCGCTTCGACATCGTGACCGAGACGGTCTACGTCTACCGTGACCGGCCAGGACCGGGGTCGATGACGGCGAAGTCGCACTCCCCGGCGGGGATCATCAGCTATCTCGAGCAGGAGCTGCGCTGTGCCCGCCGGATCGTCGCGCTCGGCGACCCGGAGGTGCGCGCGGAGTATGCCTCGCTGATCTTCGACGCCGACGGCTGGATGGCGATCGTGCGCGCGCTGCGGGGGATGTCGACGATCGACCCGGTGGCGCTCGAGCCGGCTCGTGTTCTGGTCGCCGAGCTGGTCGGGCTCTTCGGCGACGCCGGCATCGACGACCTGATCGACGACCTGGAGCGCGACAAGCGGTGGGGCTGGCGCCTGGTCGAGTCGGGCCAGTGGGCCACCGCCGCTCGGCTGATCGGCGAGGACGTCCGCTGGGGCGACCGGGCGGTCGCCGACATCCTGGAGACGCTGCAGCTGGTCGCTGACAGCGGTGTGGTGCCGCTGCGTACGCTCCAACGGCCGCTGGTCAACGCGGTCGCGTCGATCTCGCTGGGCGACGCGACGCTGGTCGGGGACGACCTCGCCGACCTGGTGCTCAAGCACCGCGACCTGTTCACCGTGGTCGCCGAGGCGGTCGAGGCCGGTGACGCCGGCCAGGCGCCGGTCTGGCGGCTCGGCCGGATCATGGCAGCCCTCGACGAGGGGCCGGAGCTGCTGCGCCAGGTCGTCTCGGGCGCGACCGACCCGGTGACCGCCACCTCGCTCTCGCTCGTGGAGGGGCGTGCGCACCTGCGACTGGCACACACGATGGTCGGCGCCGAGCGGCTCCGCGTGGTGTTCCTGCACCACCGCCGGCGGCGCACCCTGGACTACACCGCTGCCGAGCTCGCCTCCGGGCAGCTCGAGGTGGCGCTGCCGACCGCGGCCCTCTCGGGCGGTCGCTGGCGTGTCCGGTTCGAGGGCCGCGACGCGCTCGGCGAGTTCGACGGGCCGGTCATCGTCCACGAGGACGTCATCGGTGAGCGCGTCGGTGAGCGCGCTCAGATCGTCCAGCTCGACGGCCGCCCGCGCCACGGGATCGAGATCCCGCTGACCTTCGGCGAACGGGGCGTCCGCAAGGCGCGCCGGGTGGCGGGCCGGATCGTCCGCAGGGTGCGCCGGTGACCGCTCTCGCTGTCACTCCCGCCACGGCCGAGCCTGCTGGGCAGTCAGGCCCGGTCCGGGACAAGCGACCGGAGATCCAGGCGCTGCGTACGGCCGCAGTGCTGGGGGTCGTGCTCTTCCACCTGTGGCCAGGCGCGATCCGTGGCGGGTACGCCGGGGTCGACGTCTTCTTCGTCATCTCGGGCTTCCTGATCACCTCCCACCTGGTGCGGGAGGCCGCCAAGCCCGGCGGGGTGCGGCTGGGTGCCTTCTGGGCCCGCCGGATCCGTCGGCTGCTCCCGGCGGCGCTGCTGGTGCTCGTGTGCGGTGCGGTCGCGACGTACGTCCTGGTGCCGGAGGCACTGTGGCAGCAGTTCCTGCGCGAGACGGTCGCCGCCGCCTTCTACGTCGAGAACTGGCAGCTGTCCTGGGCCGCGGTCGACTATCTCGCCGCCGATGACCCGCCCTCGCCGGCGCAGCACTACTGGTCGCTCTCGGTGGAGGAGCAGTTCTACATCCTGTGGCCGCTGCTCATCGTCGCGGCCGCGTTCCTCACCCGGCGTCGTCCCGAGCGGCGGATCGCGGCGATCCGGGGAGTCATCGCGGCGGTCCTGGTGGCCAGCTTCGCCGCCTCGGTCGTGATCACAGCGACCGACGGCGCGGCGGCCTACTTCGTGACCCACACCCGCGCCTGGGAGTTCGCCGTCGGCGGCCTGCTCGCCGTGCTGCCGGCCGCCTCGAGCCGGGCGCCGGCACGGTGGGCGGCGCCGGTCGCGGTCGCCGGCTGGGCGGGGCTGCTCGGGGCGCTGATCCTGTTCCGTGAGTCGTTGCCGTTCCCGGGCTGGGTGGCGCTGCTGCCGGTCCTCGGCACCGCCCTGGTCATCTGGGCGGGCGCGGTGCGCGGCGCGGGCGCAGCAGTCGTCGGCAACCCGGTCGTGCAGTGGATCGGGACGGTCTCCTACTCGCTCTACCTGTGGCACTGGCCGCTCGTCGTCGTGGTCCCCGCCACCGGTCCGGTGCTCGGCACCTGGCTGCGCGAGCCGCTGATCCTGCTGGTCACCATCGGGCTCTCGGCGCTCTCCTACCGGTTCGTGGAGACACCGTTCCGCACCGGGCGGATCCTGGGGACATCGACGCGGGCCTACCTCTTCGCCATCCTCGGGATGGCGCTGGTCGCCGCCATCGCCCTGCCCGGGATCGTTCACGGCCGCAACCTGGTCGAGCAGAGCCGGGAGCAGGCGAACGCGCTGGCCTCCGGCGACGTCGCGTGCTTCGGTGCGTCGGCGCTCCTGGAGTCCTGCGACAACCCGGAGCTCGACGGGGTGCTGCTGCCCGCGCCGATCGCGCGCAAGGACGACACCGGCACCGCCTACGACTGCTATCTCACCGAACGCCGGACCTACGCCGCCGATGCCCGCCCCAAGGTGTGCCACCTCGGCTCGACCGAGCCCGAAGCGCTCCGCGTCGCCCTGGTCGGCGACTCCCACGCGGCCTCGCTGATCCCCGGGCTGTCCGGGGTCGCGAAGAGCTCGGGATGGTCGGTCGACGTGATGGTCGCCAACGGCGGCGGCCTGGTCGCGCCCGAGGCCGGCGACGAGCGCGGTGCCTACCGGGAGGCGCTGCTCGCCCGGTTGACCGGCGGGGAGGCGTACGACGTCGTGCTGGTCACCCAGCGGCGCAGCCCGTCCCTGGCGGCTGGTGAGCCCGACCCGGTCGTCGACCGCCTCGCCGAGGCCTGGCGGCCGGTGATGAAGCGGGGGACGAAGGTCGTCGCGCTCGCCGACAACCCCATGCTGACCTCCGAGGCGATGGCATGCCTCGACGGCGCGGAGTCGCTGGCGGAGGCGTCGCGGTGCGAGATGACCCACCAGGAGGCGTACGCCACCTCCGACCCGCTCCCCGAAGCCGTCCGTCGCGCCGGTGCCGGTGCCGCGCTCGTGGACCTTTCGGCCGCCTACTGCACGGAAGAGCGGTGTCCGCTGGTCGTCGGCCACGTGCTGGCCTACCGCGACCAGACCCATATCACCGCGACGTTCTCCAAGACGCTGGCGCCCTACCTGGTCAAGGCGGTCCAGGACGCTCTCTCCTAGGATCGGGCGCGATGAGCACTCCTGACCGCAAGGCCCCGACCCGCGCCGACTACGTGCACTGGCGCACGATCACCACCCGCTGGCGCGACGACGACGCCTACGGTCACCTCAACAACGCGACCTATTACGAGTACTTCGACACCGCCGTCAACGCCTACCTGTTCGAGACGACCGGCGTGAACGTGCGGAAGCTGCCGAAGATCGGGATCGTCGCGGAGACCTCGTGCCGCTACCTGCGCGAGATCGGGTTCCCCGAGCCGGTCGAGGCCGGGCTGGTCGTCGACAAGGTCGGGAGCTCGTCGGTCATCTACCGGATCGGGCTCTTCCAGGGTCCGGGCGAGGAGGCCGCGGCCGAGGGCCGGTTCGTGCACGTCTACGTCGACAACACCGACCCGTCGCGCCCGGTGACGCCGATGCCCGACGAGATCCGGGACGCGGTCATGCCGCTGTGGCGGCAGAACTGACCGTGAGGCTTGGTCAAACCTTGCGTGGCACCATTCACGGTTGATGGGCACTGTGACAGTCTGATCCACTGCCGAAGCAGATCTAGAGCGTCTTGGGGGACCTTTAGTGGACGAAGAGTTGAAGCGCATCGCACGTGGCGGACTGCGCCGGGGGCGAGACCTTGCCCGCAAGGTCTACAACGACTCGCCCCTCTACAGCAGGGCCGACGACGTACGTCTGCTCGTCGACTGCCCGCTGTTCGACCATGAGTGGTACGCCGAGCAGGTCGGCGAGCGCCTCGACCGCAAGCGGGCCGCCCGGCACTATCTGGAGCAGGACCCGGCGAAGCCGCTGGCACAGCCCAGTCCGCTCTTCGATCCGGAGTTCTTCGTCGCGCGGCTGACCCCGCGGCTGCGCAAGCAGATGGGCGACCAGGACCCGTTCCTCTACTGGCTGCGCGCCGAGCTGTGGCTCCAGCCGACCCACCCGCTCTTCGACACCGACGGCTACACCGAACGGCGCAGGACCGAGAGCTTCTACGGCGGCGCGATCGGTCACTACGTCGATCGCGGCGCCCGCAACGGACGCCGCGCCAACGACTGGATGGAGCAGGTCGAGGGCCGTTTCCCCGACCTGCGCGACTGGATCCGGGACCGGCACGAGGAGTGGCAGGCCCGGCAGGGCGGCCCGAAGACCTGGCGGCCGGCCATCGATCCTGCCCGCGCCGTGCCGACCGGTCGTGAGCCGGTCGGCACCGTCAGCGTCATCGTCGACCTCGGCGCCTCCGACGAGCACGCCCGGGCGACGCTGGCCAGCGTCGCCGCCCAGAGCGGCGTAAGCACCGAGATCATCGTCATCGACCGGGGCCTGACCCCGTCGGTCGCCGACGCCATCCCCGACGTCCGGATCGTGCTCGGCGACCCCGACCGTGGTGAGCCCGGCGTGGTCGCGGCGTTCGCGCAAGCCAGCGGCGACTTCGTCGCGTACGTCGCTGGGGGAGACATCTGGAAGCCCGGTCGTCTCGCGCGGCTGGTCTCCGTGGCCGAGTCCGGGAGGCCGCTGGTCGCCGACGTGCTGGAGCGCCCGTGGCAGGCGGAGCAGCGGTTCGCCGTCGACGTACCTCCGCTCTCGCCCGGACCCGACGTGCCCGGTCCGCTGATGCGGAACCTGCTCTCGCGGCTGTTGATCTCGGCGCCGCTGCTGGCGCAGGTCGGCGGTCCCCGCGACGACATCGGCTCCGGCTGGGCCTATGACCTCGCGCTGCGGCTGACCTCCGCGGCCACCGTCGAGGTCGTGCCCGAGGTCGGTGTCGAGCGGCGTCAGGGCATCAACCCGCGCCGTCCGCGCCAGGACCGGCTCGCGCTCGATCCCTTCGACCTGGAGTCGTGGGACGACGTCGTACGCAACCGGACCTTCGTCGACTGGGCGGCTCTCGGTTCGCACACCCCTGACCCGGACGTGGTCTCGGTCGTCATCCCCACCTACGACGACTCGCTGCTGACCGTGGGTGCGGTCGAGGCCGTGATGGAGCACGGCGCGGGGGGGAAGCGGCTCGAGATCGTGGTCTGGGACAACGGCTCCTCGGACCGCGTCTCGGCGGTGCTCGACTCGCTCCCGCTGCGGTTCCCCGAGGTGAAGGTGGTGCACAGCACCGTCAACCACAACTTCGCGCTCGGCAACAACCTCGCCATCCCGTACGTCACCGGGGAGACCGTCGTCTTCCTCAACAACGACACCACGGCGCTGGCCGGCTGGCTCTCGCCGCTGGTCTCGGCGCTCGAGGATCCCGAGGTGCTCGCGGTGCAGCCGCTGCTGCTCTACCCGAGCGGGTCGGTGCAGTCGGCCGGGGTCGTCTTCCCGCCCTACGGCGGGCTGCCCTACAACATGCTCGCCGAGTACCCGCCCGAGGATGCCGCCGGGCTCTCCGGTCACCGGTTCTCGGCGCTGACCGGTGCGGCGCTGGTGATGCGCTACCGCGACGTGGTCGCGCTGGAGGGCTTCGACCCGATCTTCACCAACGGCATGGAGGACGTCGACCTGTGCCACCGGCTCGCCGCGCTCCGTCCGGGCTCGTTCCGGGTCGTGACCACCTCGGAGGTCGTCCACCACGAGTCGAAGTCGAAGGGCCGGTTCGCCCGCGCCCCGCGCAACCGGCTGATCTACCTCGACCGCTGGGTCGGGCGCACCGAGCCTCGCGACGACGTGGCCGCCTGGGCGGCCTGCGGCTACCAGGTCGTCGGCCGGGCGACGGCCGGGGACCCGACCGGTCCTGCCAAGACGTACGCCGCCACCCGCCCGATCCTCGCGCCCCTGCCGCGCGCCTCCGTGATCGAGGGCGTCCCGCAGCTGCGCTGGTCGATCAAGATCTCCGCACCCGGAGCACCCGAGGGCGAGCGGTGGGGCGACACCCACTTCGCCCGCGCGCTGGCCCGCTCGCTGCGCACGCTCGGCCAGTCGGCGGTCGTCGACCACCACTACGAGTGGGAGCGGCCGAGCGCGCTCGACGACGATGTCGTGGTCACCCTGCGCGGCCTCTCGCGCTACTTCCCCGCGCCCGACGGCCGGATCAACATCGGCTGGGTGATCTCCCACCCCGACGCGGTCAGCCGCGCCGAGGCGGCCTCGTTCGACCGGCTGCTGGCGGCCGGTCCGATCTGGGCCGAGCGGATGTCGGCGCGGTGGGGGATCCGCATCGACCCGCTGCTGCAGGCCACCGACCCGGAGCTCTTCAACCCCGACCGGGCGCTTCCCGACTCCGGTCACCCGGTGCTCTTCGTCGGCACCTCACGCGACGTCGAGCGCCCGATCATCCACGACGCCGTCGCGGGCGGGCTGCCGCTGTCGGTCTACGGTCACGGCTGGGAGCCCTACATCCCGCGCCACTACGTCAAGGCCCAGCACATGTCCAACACCCGGCTCGGTGCCGAATACCGGGCCGCCGGAGTCGTGCTCAACGACCACTGGGCCGACATGCGCGACTACGGCTTCATCTCCAACCGGCTCTTCGACGCCGTCGCTTCCGGTGCCCGGGTCATCTCCGACGACGTCGTCGGCCTCCGTGACGTCTTCGGCGACACCGTGCAGGTCTACGAGACCCCCGAGGACCTGGTGAAATGGTCCTCGATGCCCGACCCCTCGGTCGTCTTCGGCACCGACGAGCACATCCGCGCCGAGGCCGCCCGCATCCACCGCGACCACGGCTTCGACGCCCGCGCCCGCTCCCTCCTCGACATCGCGCTCGAGGAGCGCGCCAAGCGCTAGCCGAGGCGTCACGCGCGTCGGCCGAGACGTCGGGTACGTCGGTCGAGACGTCGCGTACGTCGGCCGAGAGGTCACGTACGTCGGTCGAGGCGTCACGCCTGAGGGCCCGCGAACCTGTCAGAGTGTCCGCATGACGAAGCTCTCCGTGATCCAGGCGCGCGAGCGGGACGCGCTGGTCGATGACCTGAGGTCGCTCGCACCCGACCGGTGGCGAGGGGCCACCCTCTGCGGGGAGTGGGACGTGGAGGAGGTCGTGGCGCACCTCGGTGCGGCCTCGCGGCTCTCGTTCCCGGGCTGGCTGCGCAGCATGATCGGGGCCCGGTTCGATCCGGACGTACACAATCGCAGGCGGCTCGAGGAGTTCCGTGGCTCCTCGCCCGCGGAGACGCTGGGGATGTTCGCGGGGATCGGTCCGATCCGACTGCCGCGCAAGGAGAGCGTCGGCGGGCTGGGGGAGATGATCGTGCACAGCGAGGACATTCGCCGGCCGCTCGGCATCCGGCACGACCCCGATCCCGATGGGCTCCTGGCGGTCGCGACGTTCTTCGCCGCCAAGGACTTCGCGGTCAACAGCAAGTCGCTGGTCGCGGGGCTTCGCCTCCGAGCGATCGACGCGGAGTTCGTGGCTGGTGACGGTCCCGAGGTCGGCGGGCGCCTGCTCGACCTGGTCATGGCGATGGCCGGCCGGGGCGAGGTGCTCGAGGATCTGAAGGGGGACGGCGTTCCAGAGCTCCGGCGCCGGCTGGACTGAGACTCCGAACCAACTGGTTCGTCCAGGCCGCCGTAGGGTGTCGGATGGAGATGACGGCACGGCAGCATGGGGGAGACGGGTTGGGAAGCGACGGGAGCCGGCTCGAGCGGTTGATGCAGGAGTCCGTCCGGGTCTCCCCGGCCCCGGGAAGCCACTCGCCCGCCTGGCGCGCGAGCGTGACGCTGCTCGTCGGGTTGGTGGCGCTCGCCGTGACCGGACACATCGAGCTGGCCGCGTACGCCTGCTTCGGCACCTTCGCCTCGATCTACGGAGGCCGCCAGCCGCTGCGAGGACGGTGGCGGACCCAAGCGGCGGCCGGAGCGCTGATGTGCGCGGCGGTCCTGTGCGGTGCGCTCGTCGCGATGTCCCCGCACCGGGCCTGGCTCGTCATCCCTGTCGCCGCGGTATGGGCCGCGGTCGGATCAATGCTCTCGGACCGGTTCGTGCTGCGGCCGCCGGGACCGATGTTCCCGGTGTTCGCGGTGGCGACGTGTGCCGCGCTTCCGGTGACGCTGTCGGGGGTCGCGGTCGCGGTCGGAGTAGCGGCGGCGGCCGCGCTGATCGCGGTGTTCCTCGGGCTGCTCGAGGAGCGGCTGGCCGGGAACGGAGCCTCGGTCGAGCCAGCTCGTGGTGAGGTCCGGCTCGACCATGCGACCGCGGTCGTCGTCGCGGTCGTGGTCGCTGGCACGATCTCGACCGCGCTCGGGCTGAGCCACACCTACTGGGCGATGGTGGCCGCGGCGGTGCCCTTCGGGGTCACCGGATTGCTGGCCCAGACGACCCGCGGGCTGCAACGCGTGGTCGGCACCCTGGTCGGCCTCGTCCTGGCTGCGGTGCTGCTCTCGGTTTCGATGCCTGCCCTCGTCGTCGCGGTGGTCGTCGCCGCGCTCCAAGCGGTCACCGAGCTGCTCGTCGGGCGCCACTACGGCCTCGCGCTCGTCGTCATCACCCCGCTCTCGCTGCTGATGGTCCAGCTCGGCCACCCGCAGCCCGTCGACGCGCTGCTGTGGTCACGCCTCGCCGAGACCCTCCTCGGCGTCGTCGTCGGCCTCGCCGCCGCCCTCGCCCTCCGCGAATTCCGCCGCCGCTGACCAAAGCCGAGGCGTCAGGCGCGTCGGCCGAGGCGTCACGTGCGTCGGTCGAGACGTCACCCACTGCCAACTCGGCCGTCCTTAGTGACGCTTCGCCCGGCGGGGCTGACGTTTCGGCCGGCGGGGCTGACGCTTCGGCCGATGGGGCGCTGAGGTAGAGGATTACGCGCCGAGTCGGGGGGGGCGCCGCCCCCCCCGCCCGCCCAGCAGCGCCGGGCCACCACGAGG
>NZ_JBHWLY010000098.1:0-19625 GCF_042730435.1 Nocardioides sp. NPDC059952
GTGTATAAGAGACAGGCCCGTGGCCCAATGGGTAGAGGTCGGGGATCTCGACCGGCAGCTTGCCGCTCGGGTTGACCTCGCCGTAGAGCACCCGCACCAGCGACTCGAGCTGGTGGGAGGTGTAGCCGTAGGTGTCGAGGACCGTCGCGGCCTCGGGGAAGGAGGTGACGTCGTAGGGGTTGCGCATCGCGGTCACGATCACCGGGACGTCGGTGGCGAGCAGCGCCTTGACCAGCTTGGTCTGGGCCACGGCCGCCGGGGTCGGCTGGCCGGTCGCCGGGTTGATCTGCCAGGCGTTGTTGGTCGGCACCACGACCAGGTCCTTGCCCTGCGCGGCGTCGACGGCGGCGCTGATGTTCGCGTCGGTCGGGGTGGTGCCCGATTGCAGCACCTGGGTCGTCGCGCCGCGCTTCTGGAGCCCGGTCGCGATGCCCGCCGTCGTGTCGACGCCCCAGCCCGCGACCAGGACGTTCTTCGCCCCCGTCGCCAGCGGCAGCAGGCCGTCGTCGTTCTTCACCAGCGTGGTGGTGCGATCGGAGATCGCCTGGGCGTCGGCCTTGTGCGCCGGGTTGCTGAAGACCGCCGGAGCGGCGGCCGGGTCGACGTACGGGCTCTCGAAGATCTTGTTGTCGAGCTTGTGCTTCAGGATCCGGTAGACCGACTCGTCGAGCCGCTTGCGCGAGATGGTGCCGTCCTTGACGGCGTCGAGGACCGCGGCGTACGCCGTGTCCATCTGCGGCGGGATGAGCAGCTGGTCGGCGCCGGCGAGGAACGCCTCGACCGGGGCGACGTCGGGCGGGTAGGTGGCGCTCGCGCCCTGCATGTCGAGGGCGTCGGTCACGATCAGGCCGTCGAAGCCCATCTCCTCGCGGAGCAGACCGGTGAGGATCGGTTCCGACATGGTGGCCGGCTCGCCGCTCGGGTCGATCGCGGGCACGGTCACGTGGGCCGTCATGATCGCGTCGATCCCGGCGTCGATCGCGGCCTCGAACGGCGGCAGGTCGATCGCCTCGAGCTCCTCGCGACTGTGGGTCACCTCGGGCAGGCCGTAGTGGCTGTCGGTGCCGGTGTCGCCGTGGCCGGGGAAGTGCTTGGCGATCGAGGAGAGGCCGCCGTCGTCGAACCCACCGACCTCGGCGGCGACGATGTCGGAGACCGCGGCGGAGTCGGCCCCGGCGCTGCGGATCCCGATGACCGGGTTGTTGGGGTTGAGGTTGACGTCGGCGACGGGCGCGTAGTCCTGGGTGACCCCGACGGCGGCCAGCTCGGTGCCGATCACCTCGGCCGACCGGGCTGCGTCCGCGGTCGAGCCGTCGGCGCCCAGCGCCATCTGTCCGGGCATCTGGGTGGCGCCGCTGGCCGGACCGAAGCGGGCCACCAGCGCGCCGCCCTCCTGGTCGACCGCGATGTTGAGCGGGATCTTGGGTCGCTGCTGCAGCGCGGCGTGCTGGAGACCGTTGGAGAGCGTCGCCACCTGGGCCGCGTCGCCGATGTTGTCGGGGCCTCGGGTGGTGAAGTAGATGACGCCGCCGGGCTGGTACTTGGCGATCGCCTGCGCCGGGGTGTCCACCCCGTAGAGCTTCTGGTTGCCGGCCTTCGCCGTGTCGCTGACGTTGTTGGCGTCGCGTCCGTAGACCTCGATCACGAAGAGCTGGCCGACCTTCTGCTGCAGCGACATGTGGCGCATCAGCGAGACGATCTTGCCGTGCTGCGTCGGCTTCTTGGCGGCGGCCGTCGCGGGCGGATCCGGCTCTGCGGCGTGCGTTGCCGCGTACGGCATCGCAACCGCCACCGCGGCCGCGAGTCCCGCAGCCGCCAACCTTCCGCGTCTGGTCAGTGTCGTTCTGCTCATGACAACCTCCGCAATCTGCGCCGCTGCCATGCGGCACGGCGATTCACTTTAGGGGCTACCAACCGGTCACGGAAGAAAATTCCCGAGTCCGCGCAATCTCGGCGGACGATTTTCGTCGGATCGGTGGACAGAACGCCGTGGCAGGGCCAGGGTGAACCTTCGTGCGCATCGTTGTCGGAGCCGCAGCGGCGGCCACTCTCGCCCTCACCACCCTCACCTTCGCGCCGGCGGCGCAGGCTGCGCCGCCAGGGGGTGCTCCCGACTGGACGTCCGTGAACGTCGATACGACGCAGGGGTTCCGGGCCCTGGACGCCGTCGACGCCAAGACCGCGTGGGTCGGCGGGGACGGCGGGGGAGTGTTCCGTACGACTGACGGCGGCCGGACCTGGGACGAGGTCTCGCCACCGGGATCCGAGGGGCTGCTCTTCCGCGACGTGGAGGCACGCTCGGCGAGCGAGGCGGTGGTGCTCTCCATCGGCGAGGGCGAGGCGAGCCGGATCTACAAGACCGTCGACGGTGGAGCATCCTGGACCGAGACGTTCCGGTCCGCGGAGCCGACCGCGTTCTACAACTGCGTCGACTTCTGGCCCGGCGGCAGGCGCGGGATCGCGATGAGCGACCCGGTCGACGGCGAGTGGCGCATCATCACCACCTCCGACGGCGGCGACACCTGGACGATCGCGGACACGCGCGGCCTGGAGGCGCCGGGCGAGTTCGGCTACTCGGCCAGCGGAACCTGCCTGGTCACCGCCGGGGCGCGCGACGCCTGGATCGGTGGTGGTGGCGCCGCCGCCAAGATCTACGCCACCCATGACGGCGGCCGTTCCTGGTCCGCTGCCGACTCCACGATCGCGACCGGCGAGGCCGCCGGCGTCTTCGGGCTCCGCTTCCGCAACCCTCGCCAGGGGATCGCGGTCGGTGGCGACTTCGGCCTCGAGGACGACGGCGTCGACCGTGCGGCGTACTCCACCGACGGTGGCCGCACCTGGACCAACTCCAGCTCTGACCTGGGCGGATACCGCGAGGCGGTGGCCTGGGTCGGTGGCCGGACCGCAATCGCGGTCGGCCCCAACGGCAGCGACATCAGCCACGACAACGGCCGCTCCTGGAAGCCGTTCGGAGCCACCCAGACCCGATTCCACACCGTCGACTGCGTCACGGGCAGCTGCTGGGCCGCCGGTGCGGGTGGGCGGGTCGGGGTGCTCGCCCGTTGACGGTCAGATGGTGAGCCCGATCGTCATCGGTCCGCTCGAGGTCATCTCGTGCTCGCCGCGCTCGATGCAGAACTCGTTGCCCTCGGGGTCGCGGAGCGCGACGAAGCCGGTCCCGTCCTCCTTGCGGTGGTCACCGAAGACGGTGGCGCCGAGCGAGAGCGCCCGCTCGACCAGCTCGTCGCGGGTGGTGTCCTCAGGCTTGATGTCGATGTGGACCCGGTTCTTCGCCGACTTCGCCTCCGGCACCGGGACGAAGAGGAACATCAGCTCCTTCGACGGAAAGCTGCGGGCGACGATCACCTCGGGGTCCTCGTCGTAGAAGAGGTGCCAGCCGGTGACGGCCGACCAGAACTCCCCGAGCTTGCGGGGGTCGGCGCAGTCGAAGGTGAGGTGTCGGATCTGGATGGTCATGGCCGGATCATCCACCGAATCCCGTCCGAAGTGGAACGGGTTATTCGATGAACTCCGAGACCGTACGCGGCGTGGCCGCCGCCGCGAGGGCGACGGCCGTCTGGAGCGGCACGTCCGGGATGTCGACGTGCTCCTGGCCGGCCGCGGTCATCGCGGTGACCTGGGCCAGGCCGACGCGGCGGTCGAAGTAGGTCTGCCTCACCCGCCAGCCGATGATGCCGTCGGTCTGCAGGGCGGTACGCACGGCGGTGTAGGAGCCGGATCGGACGACCAGGTAGCGGTCGGTGAGCGCGTGGCCGAGGTGGCGGTGGCGCAGCTCGGCACCGAGCAGCCCGAGAACGAGTGCCAGCACCAGCACGGCGAGGGGGATCCACCAGATCCAGGTGTCGCCGAAGACGCCGATCAGCACGGTCGGGACGAGCGCGACGAGCGTCCACACGACGGTGGCGACGATGGCTCGGAACCAGTAGCGCCGGCGTGGTCGCGGTCCATGGCCGGTGAGCGCTGCAGAGAACGCGTCCTCGCCGAGGATGTCGGTGCCGACCTCGGAGACGACCTGCTCCGGGGCCGTCGGCAGGACCGCCGGAGAGTTGTCGTCGAGCCCGGTCGTCAGCAGGTTGAGGTCGGCGCCGCCGGCGAGGCCGATCAGTGGGCCGACGGTCGAGGTGGCGCCGCGTACCTTCGCCTCTTCCACCGTCGTCGCGCGGGTGCTGGTCAGGCCGAAGCTGCGGCGCAGGGTGGTGCCTTCCCGGCCCTGCTCGCGCACCACCTGGAGGTCCCACCAACGCACCGCGTAGCCGACGCACGACCCGATCGCCCACACCGCGGCCGCCCCGACGATCGCGATCGGCACGGCGATGAACAGCCCGCGCACGACCTCCTCGACCGGGACGCCGTTGATCTCGCCGTTGGTGACCCGGACGCCGAAGGACTCCCACGGGATGAGGTCGGAGAAGGCACCGAAGACCGCGCCCAGGCCGCCGACCGCGATCGCGAGGTTCTTGAGGTTGAGCGGGGCGTACCTGATCCAGGACCAGTCGAGCCTGGCGACGACCTCGCCTTCGGAGGTGGCCTCGACGGGCTCGGTCCGGGGTGAGGGTCCGGAGGCTTCGGGCACCTCGGCCGCCGAGGGCGCGGGGGCCGAGTGCAGGAGCTCGCGCCGCAGCCGCGCGGCGGCGTCCTTGGTCAGCGAGTCGAGGGTGATCTGGCCCTCGTCGACCCCGGTGCCGACGTTGACCTTGGTGACCCCGAGTGCGCGGTGGATGAGGGTCGAGCTCAGGTCGACGCTGCGCACCCGGTCGAGCCGGGCGGTCAGGGTGGTGCGATTGAACAGACCCTTGCGTACCTCCAGGTGCGTCGGCGTCACCCGGTAGCTCGTGGTCAGCCACGGGACCATGCCGGCCAGGGCCGCGACCACGGCGATGCCGGCGGCGATCATCAGGCCGATGAAGGGGTTGGCCTGTCCGGCACCGAAGGCAGCGATCGCCGCCGGGATGATCGCCTGGCGCAGCGTCGAGAGCGGGCTGACGACGGCCGTAAAGCCGGCCAGCCGCTGCCACTCCGCGTCCGGGACGACATGCGCGTCGGAGACCTCGGGAACATCAGGAACGTCAGGCACCTCGGGTGTGCTCACGTCGCGTCCTCAGGCGTCGCGGCGGTGATCGCGACCAGCTTCGCGACGACCTCGAGAGCGAGCGCGTCGTCGAGGCAGGCGATCTGGACGGTGCCCGCCGAGGAGGCGGTGGAGACCTTGACCGTACGCAGCCCGAACCGCCGCATCAGCGGCCCCTGCGTCGAGTCGACCGTCTGGACCCGGGAGAGCGGCACGATCTCGTCGACGACGGTGAGCCACCCGTGACGTACGTGGACGGCGATGTCGGTCACCTCCCACCGATGGATCCGGAACCGGATCGAGGGCACGAAGGTCAGCCCCGGCACCGGCGCCAGGACGAAGAACACTGCCACGAGCCAGAGGATCCAGGTCCAGAAGCCCCCCGGGACCATGATCGCCGCGACCGCGGCACCGACGGCCAGCGCCAGCCAGATCACCGCGCCGATCGCCTCGGCCGCACGCCAGTAGGCCGGCGCCTGCTCGGAGACCTGATGGGCGGGTTCGCGCAGTCGGTGTGGTGCCTCGGGGTCGCTCACGGTTGGCGAGCCTATTGGGTGGGTGGTCTTTACCGTCGGATATGTGGAGATTCGGTGCAGACGGCGCCAGCACACCCCTAGAACAGCTAGGGTTCATGCCTAGAAGAACTAGGTATGTGAGGGAGGTGCGCATGCGCATCGACAAGGATCTGGTCGCCGCCTCGGCGACCCCGCTCGTGCTCGGGATCCTGTCCGAGGGCGAGTCGTACGGCTATGCCATCGGCAAACGGGTCGCAGAGCTCTCCGGAGGCAGGATGGAGTGGACCGACGGGATGCTCTACCCGTTGCTGCACCGCCTGGAGCGACTCGGCCACGTCGAGGCGAGCTGGGGCCGGTCGGAGACCGGCCGCCGGCGCAAGCACTACGCGATCACCGACACCGGCCGGCAGGCGTTCGCCGAGCGGCAGCGGCAGTGGCAGGTGGTCGCCGACACCCTGGACAACGTGTGGCGCAGCTTCGGCACGCCCCCGGTCGCGGAGGGGCTCGCATGAGTGTGGACCTGGAGGCGCAGATCGACCAGTGGCGCGGCTTCGTGGCTCGCCGGCCGGCGATGACCACCGACGACATCGTGGAGATGGAGGACCACCTCCGCAACCAGATCGCCGACCTGGCTGCCGGTGGCCTGGCCGAGGACGAGGCGTTCCTGGTCGCGGTCAAGCGGATGGGCAACCTCGACGACGTCTCGCGCGAGTTCGCCCGCGAGCACTCCGAGCGGCTGTGGCGCCAGCTGGTGCTGATCCCGGAGCCGGGGGCCGGTGTCGTCGGGTCGCGCTGGCGCGACCTCGGCCTGGTCATCGGGGTGGCGCTGCTGGCCGGCATCGCGCTCAAGATCCTGGTCGAGTCCCTCGACGAGTTCGCGCTCATCCGCAACGTGGCGTTCGTGCTGGTCCCGGCCGTGGCGGGCTGGCTGGCGTACAAGCGGAGGGTCCCCTGGCGGGTCGCCGCGGTGCTCTCCGCGGTGGCAGCCGGGCTCCTGCTCGTGGTCAACCTCTATCCGTTCGAGATGATCCCGTGGGTCGGCGGTGGCGGCGAGGACCCGGGCATGACCGCCGTGCTCGTGGTGATCCACACGCCGGTGGTGCTGTGGCTGCTCACCGCGGTGGCGTACGCCGGCGGCGACTGGCGCTCCCACGGCCGCCGGATGGACTTCGTCAGGTTCACCGGTGAGCTGGCGATGTATCTGGCCCTCATCACAGCCGGCGCCGGCGTGCTGGTCGGGCTCAGCGTCGGGGTGTGGAACCTGGCCGGCTTCGACCTCGAGCCCTACCTGGAGGACTGGATCCTGCCCTTCGGCATCCCCGGCGCGATCATGGTCGCCGCCTGGCTGGTCGAGGTGAAGATGAACGTGGTGGAGAACATCGCGCCGGTGCTCACCAAGGTCTTCACCCCGCTGGCGCTGGTGATGCTGGTGGCGATGTTCGCGGTGATGGTCCTCGGTGACTCGTTCGACGCGGTCGACCGCAACCTGCTCATCCTGATGGACGCGGTCCTGATCCTGGTCGTGGCCCTGCTCCTCTACTCCATCTCCGCCCACAACCCGATGGAGCCGGCCGGCGTCTTCGACTGGCTCCAGCTCGGTCTGGTCGTGGCCGCGCTCGCGGTCGACGCGATCGCGCTGACCGCGATGCTGACCCGGATCGCGGAGTTCGGCTGGACCGCCAACAAGACCGCGGCTCTCGGCCTCAACCTGATCCTGCTGGCACATCTGGCCTGGACCGGGTGGCTCACCCTGGGATTCGTACGTCGCACCGGCACGTTCCACGACGTGGAGCGCTGGCAGACCCGCTACCTGCCGGTCTACGGCCTGTGGGCGGCGGTCGTGGTCGTGGCCTTCCCGCTCATCTTCTCCTTCGCCTGACCTGCCCCGGCTCACATCCCGAGTCTGCCTGGCGCGCCTCAGCCCTGTCCGGCGTTTCGGTCGTGGTCGGCGTACGACTCTAGGATTGTCGATCGTGGCACTCACCATCGGCATCGTGGGACTTCCCAACGCGGGCAAGTCGACCCTCTTCAACGCTCTGACCAAGAACGACGTCCTCGCGGCGAACTACCCGTTCGCCACCATCGAGCCCAACGTCGGTGTCGTCGGGGTTCCCGACGAGAGGCTGGCCGAGCTGGCGAAGATCTACGAGTCTCAGAAGCTGCTGCCGGCCACCGTGCAGTTCGTCGACATCGCCGGCATCGTGCGCGGCGCCTCGCAGGGTGAGGGCCTGGGCAACAAGTTCCTCTCCCACATCCGTGAGTCCGACGCGATCTGCCAGGTCACCCGGGTCTTCCGCGACGACGACGTCACCCATGTCGACGGCAAGGTCGAGCCCGCCAACGACATCTCCACCATCCAGACCGAGCTGATCCTCGCCGACCTGGAGACGGTCGAGAAGGCGATCCCGCGGCTGGAGAAGGAGTCGCGCAAGCAGCCGGACCTCAAGGCCAACCTCGCCGCCGTGGTCGAGGCCAAGGAGGCCCTCGAGGCCGGCACCCCGATCATCGCCACGAAGATCGACCGCGCCCTCATCCGCGAGCTGATGCTGCTCACCGCGAAGCCCTACATCTTCGTCTTCAACTGCGACTCCGACGAGCTCGCCGACGAGGCGCTCAAGGACTCGATGCGCGAGCTCGTCGCCCCCGCCGAGGCGATCTTCCTGGACGCGAAGTTCGAGTCCGAGCTGGTCGAGCTCGACGAGGACGAGGCCCGCGAGTTCCTGGCCGACGCCGGCGTCGAGGAGCCCGGCCTGGACATCCTGGCCCGCGTCGGCTTCGACACCCTCGGCCTGCAGACCTACCTCACCGCCGGCCCCAAGGAGGTCCGTGCGTGGGAGATCCCCCAGGGCGCCACCGCCCCCGAGGCCGCCGGTGTCATCCACACCGACTTCCAGAAGGGCTTCATCAAGGCCGAGATCGTCTCCTACGACGACCTCATCGCCGCCGGCTCCGTCGCCAAGGCCCGCGAACTCGGCAAAGCGCGCATGGAGGGCAAGGACTACGTCATGGCCGACGGCGACGTGGTGGAGTTCCGCTTCTCGAACTGAACATCTGGCGGGAGCGAATGTGCTCAGAGGGGACGTACGGCGGATGGAGCGCATGTACGAAGAGCATCATCCCGACTCGCCAGTACTGGAGTGCGTGTGGCAAGCCCGGGCGACGCAGGACGAGCGCTACCTCGTCTCGGCGGTGGAGTACTGGGATCTATGGTTCACCCGTGCGCCAGACGGAGAGCTACGCGCTGGACTTGCTGGTCCGACCCTTGGCCACCGCTGGGTCCGATCCAAGATCGGGGAGCACAGCTGGGGCATTCAGCTGAAGGCTCATGTCGTCCTGCCTGGAGTGAGCAAACAGCTCCTGCTCGGCGGGGAGCAGCAGCTCGTTGTCGAAGCCGGGCACGTCACACTTGGGCGGCATGCCGTGCCGTTCCCGGAGTTCGCGCACCTCGAGGCGTTCACCGATCGACTTCTGGAACTCGACGTCCTTCGCTGCGACGACGGTGTTCGACGGGTGCTCTCGGGCGATGATGCGGGTTACTCGGAGCGGCACCGGCAGCGCCGGGTCCGCGCCGCGACAGGGCTTACGCGGAAGCAGATCCAGCAACTGTCCCGGGCGCGTGAGGCATTTGCTCTGCTGATGCAGGGCGTGTCGCCGATCGAGTGCGCCGCACGCTGCGGTTTCGCGGACCAGGCTCACCTGATTCGTTCTCTGAGAGTCTTCCACGGCCAAACGCCGGCCCAGGTGCTGTCCGGTCGATGATGGCGGAATTGTTCAATACAGTGATCTTCGCTCAGTGGTGGACTGAGGACATCGCATCCACCACCAGCACAGGAGCACACGATGTCTGCACCCGCCGCCCCCGAGGGCTATGCCACGGTCAACCCGTTCATCATCACGGCAGACGCCGTTGAGCTGACCCGGTTCGTGATCGAGGTCTTCGATGGCGAGGAGCGCACAGAGGCCCGCACCATCGATGAGGACGGGCTCCTGCTGCAGGCCGAGGTGCGCGTCGGCACGACCACCATCATGCTCGCCGAGCGCAAACCGAGCTGGCCCTTCACGCCGAGCATGCTCCAGGTCTACGTCGATGACCTCGACGCGGTGCTCGAGCGCGCCCTCGCGCGTGGGGCGCGTCTGGTCACGAAGCCGACCGACTTCTTCGGCACCCAGTTCGCCCGCGTACAGGACGCGAGCGCGAACCTGTGGTGGATCTGGCAGCACGGTGATGCGGTCTGGGAAGCCCAGGACGGTGAGGACGAGCGGGCGGTCGAGGGCACCGATGAGGGATGGGGTGAGGAGTCGCCCGAGCTCGCCTATATCCACGACACGTTGCTGGAAGCGATGACTGCCTTGCGCGACCCGAAGAGCTCGCAGCGCTGACCCGGGCCGATCGGCCATAGGTTGCTCCGTGCCGCAACGCGGTGGAGTTCCGCTTCAACGTGTAGCCGCATGCCGATCTGTGGTCTGGCGCCATGGCCGATGATCAGATTCCGACCATGGTCACGGTCTCCTGCATCGGTGCGCGGTCGGTGCGCAGGCGTGGGACGGAATCGTCTTCGAACCCGACGGAGAGTCCGCAGAGGAGAATGCGATCGGCCGCGGTACTCACCGTTTCTCGAACGCTCCTGTGGAATATCGTCCACATCACCTGAGGGCAGCTGTGGAGACCTTCCGCCCTCAGCAGCAGCATGACGGTCTGTAGGTACATGCCGACGTCGGCCCACTGCCCGGGGCCCATGGAAGGCTCGATGTAGCAGAACATGACGACGGGCGCACCGAATGCGTGGGTGTTCAGGCCGGCGATCTTCCGGGGCCGATCGGGATCGTCGCGCTCGATCCCCAGAGCCTGGTAACGCTGAGCGGCAGCAGCGGTGAACCGGTCGCTGTACGGAGCGGTGAGTGGGTCCGGATACATCGGATACTGGCGATCGTCGCCGGGATCGCCGGCCGCCGCCCTGGCAGAAGCTCGTTGCTTGAGGCCGGCCAGCGGTTCGCCGGCGACCACATACAGGTGCCAGGGCTGCAGGTTTCCGCTGGAAGGGGCTCGGGTCGCCGCATCGAGGACCCGTTCGATGGACTCCCGCGGCACGGGCTTGTCGCTGAACGCTCGGACGGCGCGGCGGGTATCGACTGCTTCGAATACGTCCACGACCGACGATCTTCACGCATGCGGGACTGATCGGTGAATGAATTTCCTTTCACCGCCCGGGACCGCTCCTTTGCGAAAGAGAGTTCCGCTTCAACGTCTGACCGTTGCCGCCCGACATCCGCATCCCTCAGGGTTGCGCGCGCCATGGTTACCATCGCGACGTGGATCGCGACATTCAGTACGCCGGCGAGGATGCCTCTTCGATGCAGGCGGGTGCTGCTGGGCTGCGTGCCGCGCTTGTCGCCTCACTCTTCGTGGCCGTCGGGAGCTTCGCTCTCGGAGGGGTGACCTCCTTTGCGCAGGGATTTCTGCCTGACGAGCTCAGCTCCTTCGCGAACTCCGCGAGCGGCTGGACGTTGATCACCGCGATCCTGATCGTGATCACGAAGGTGCGATGGCGGCTGGCCGCGGTCCTGGGTGCGGTCAGCTTCGTGCTTCTCACCGTGGGGTACGCGGTCATCGCCACCGCGCGGGGCCTCTACCACGACCCGCTGATGTTCTCTCTCATCGGCGTCGTCGTGGGGCCGTTCGTCGGTGTCGCTGCGTGCTGGCTGCGCGCTGAGGGGCTCCGTAGGGCACTCGGTACCGCGCTGCTCGCGGGCATCGGCGTCGGCGAGGGCGTCTACGGGCTGACGGTGGTGTCGGAGACGACGAGTCCGGTCTACTGGATCGTGATCATCGGCCTGGGTGCGGCGCTCGTCGTCTGGAGCGTGGTGCGCGGACTGCGTGGAGCTGTCCCGCTGATCGTGGCGGTCGGTGGCACGGTGGTTGTCGCTGCCGCGTTCAACCTTGCGTACTCGAGCCTCGGATAGCGCCGATGGCCGGAGGGCAGAGCCTTCCTTGCGGGGCCCCGTCTGACCTGGTGGCCGAGGTCGTACGCTCGGTTCGACGTCAGCCGCCTGCTGCCTCACGGATCCGTTCGAGGGTCTCGCGCATCCCGGCGCGCATGGCCGCAGTGAACTCGTCCTGCCCTCCCATGAACCCGTCGGTCAGGTCACGGGACAGTTGAGAGATTCCTTCGGGTGCATCGCGCCGCTGGATGAGTCGAGTGTTGCTCCCGGTCACGGCTTGGAGCCTGAACGACCAGGTCACCCAGTTCTCGACGATCCGAAAGGCCAGCTCCTCATTAGGGACCCATCGGGTGATCTCGGCATGGGTCGTCCATTCGAGGTCGCCGTGGCGGTTGCGGTTGGTGAACTCCGCGCCCGGGCCGACGCGCTCATGGCCGGAGCGAAGGCGGGTCGAGGTCACCTGCGGGCTCCACTCGTGCATCCGACATACGTCGCTGACCATTTCCCAGACTCGTGCTGGTGGGGCCGCGATGTCGATGCTCTCTTCCAAAGTCGGTACGGCGTACATGGGGCCTCCCTCATTTGACGTCCGATCGGTCGCAAAGATATCCAGTTCGAAACTCCACGTCCAGTCGGTCGCATAGAATCCTCGTCGTGACCTCACTTCCACGCGACGGGCGTCGCGCCCGAGGCGACGTGACCCGCCGACGTACGGCACGCAAGGCCGCCGAGATCGCGACCACCCACGGGCTGGACGCGATCACCGTGGGCGGCCTGGCCGAGGCGACCGGGCTGAGCAAGAGCGGGATCCTCACCGTGTTCGGCAACCGGGAACAGATCCAGGTCGCCGCGGTCGCCGAAGCTCGGCGCATCTACCGCGAGACCGTGATCGCACCCGCCTGGGACGCGGAGCCGGGGCGGCCGCGGCTGCGCGCGCTGGTGGACTCATGGATCGACTATCTCCTGCAGGAGGTGTTTCCTGGCGGCTGCTTCGTCGCGGCCACCTCGGTCGAGTACGGCCACCGTGTGGGTCCGGTAGCGGAGTCGGTGCGTGCGCTGAAGCGAGAGTGGCTGGACCTGCTCGAGGCGGAGTTGGTGGCTGCGGGGTCCGCACATCCGACCGACGACGCGTTTCGGATCGACGCGTTCCTGGTGGCCGGCAATACCCGGCGAGAGCTGTTCGGGGACGACGACGAGCTGTGGCGGGCCAAGGCGCTCGTCCTGGATGTCATCGGATCGAGTTCCGAGGCGGCGGCACCTTGATGGCGGATGTCGTGGAGTTCGAGGCGCCCGCCGGTTCGATCGGGCGGTTGGTGAATCTTGTCGTGCTGACGAGGTACATGACGACGCTGCTGGAGCGACGGAACGCTTGGCTGAGGGATGCCCTCTCCGGTCCTGATGTCTGACGGCTCTGGTTCACCCCGACGGTTTGCCGTATTCGTCGTCGACGGCCGGCGCGCCGGGGCTAGTCTCGGCCGAGGTCTCGGCTGACGGAGTGGAACGGCGATGGTTGGTCAGGTTGAGGTGATGTGGACAGTCGCGCTCGTCGCGCTGTGGTGGGTGCCGACGATCGTCGCGCTGGTCCTGATCGGCCGCAGTATCGCTGTCCGGGGACGCATGAGTGGGCTGGACGTCCTCGACATCGTGATGGTGCTGGTCTTCAGCTGGGCCGGTGCCCTGGTCTATTTCCTCATCGCGTTCCTGCGTCGCCGCGAGGAGGCCGGGCCCGTGGTCGCGGTGTCGCCGCCGATCGTGGAGAGCGAGGCGATCTTGAACCGGGTCGATGAGGCGTACGCCCGGGCCTGGGCCGAAGCGCGCACGGCAGCCGACGATGACCTGATCGACGCGCTCCACCACGTAGGGCTCGGGCCGAGGTGGACGGAGCCGGGCAGGCCACGGGCGGACCTGCTGCTCGCCATCTGGCGCGCGGGCGCGACGCCACGGTCCGCCTCGAGACAGCTTCGCGAAGCGCTCGGCACGCGACCCGGGCGCTGAGGTGCTTGACCCGGGCGAGGGTGAGGAGAACTCTGGAGAGATGACTAGCCGTGCGGTCGATGACTCGTGTTCGCTGCTGACGCTCGGCCGGGTGGACTCGGTGCGGGTCCAGGTGGGTTACCGGGCTAGCCCGGACAAGCGGGTGGATCGGCACTACCTGCTCGACCTGTCGGTCCCGGAGCCGGACGGCGGAGGAGAGGGGGATGTCCTCGACGAGCGGCGGATCCTCGCGGCGTTGGAGCCCGTCCTGTACGCAGGGGCCGACGCGCGGCGGCACTACTCGCTGCACCAGCACCGATGGCACACCAGCTGGGGTGCCAGTCCGGGGGCCCTCGAGATCGGGCTGCTGGTGAGCATCGGGCCACGGACCACGGCCGTCTCAGAGGCGTCGTACGACGGTGTGACCCGCGCCTTCCTCGACGTGATGGCGGTGGTCGGCCAACAGGAGCGGACGCCGGCCTCGCGCGAGTCGGCGGTCCAGCGTGCCCGAGACGCGGCCGCGACGGCGTACACCGTGGACCCGGACGCCCTGTCGCTCCGCGCGGAGGAGCACCACCCCGCCGACAGCTCCTGGACGTTCACCCTGCGCTCCACCGCGGGCGACGAGTACGACGTGGTGATCGGCTTCATCGAGGGATACGCCGGTTCGGTGTCGGTGCGGAACGCACACCGGATCGAGGCGTCCGACTCCATCGGCCCCGAGTGAACTGGTGCCGTCCGGGGATCGTCTTCCCGAAGGCTGCGTCGATGACGCAGCGAGCAGATCGGCTAAGCGCTGCTCTGGCTCCGTAACCGTTGCAGTGCGTGCTTTCGATAGATCTCGACTGCGGACCGGACGCGTGGGTGGTCGTCGCCGTCGAGGGACGAGGCGATCTCGAGCCCGCGTTCGACATCTGCGGGAGATCCCTTCTTGATGAACCAGAGTGGTGCCGTGATCGCTGATCTGCGTCGGAGTGGATCGGCCGCGCCCGCGAGTTCGTCGAGCACGACGTCGTCGATGACCTCGATGAGGATCGGCCAGCCGAGAACCCTCGGGGCCGCACGATCCACCATGTCCCACGTGGTGATGGCGTCGTGCCGATCAAGATAGATGCGTGCAAGAGCCGCACGCTCGTCGGCCGTGAGGTTACGTCGAGCACGGAAGTCGAGTACGCAGAACGCTGACATGCGCGTCTCGTACGCCGGATGCTCGAACAGCGCATCGAGCTCCGTTTTCGGCAGATCGACAGCAGACTTCGCGATGTCGAACAGGGTGCCCATGCGCACTCCGATCACGGGTTCCTCTTCGGCAACGCGGTTGCGGATCTTGGCTTCCTCGCTCGGGTCGGCAGCGTTGCGCAGGGCCTCGACGACCTGAGCTGCGGTCGAGAGGGGAGTGGTCATGGTCATGATCATAGGAACCCTCGGGGACGGCGTATGGCGAACATCGAGTGCGCCCACGGAAGACGTAATGCAACCTTAGGGTTGCTATTGCGGGCGGCGTCTGCAAGAGTTAAGTGCAACCATTGAGTTGCACAGCCACAGGGGGACCGATGTCTTCTCGACAGAGTCGTTCGATGACGCGCCGTTCGCGAGCCGTGATCACCCTGGGCGCACTGTTCACGGGCACGCTGGTGATGGGGTCTGCCGAGATGCTCGTGATGGGCATGCTCGACCTCATGGCCGAAGACCTGGCCGTCCCGGTCCCGGCGGTCGGCGTGCTGGTCTCGGCCAATGCACTCGGGATCGCGATCGGCGGTCCGCTTCTGACGTTCCTGACCGCCCGCCTCGATCGGCGGCCGGTGCTGTTGGCCGCGTTCGCGACGTTCACCGGGCTCAACCTGCTTCCGGCGCTCGGCGCCGGCTTGGACGCCTTCGTTGCCGCCCGGGTCGCGATCGGCGCCGTGGAGGGGCTGTTCATCGCGGCCGCCATCACGACGGCGACGTCGGTCGTGCCGCCGGAACGGGCCGGCCGGGCGATGGCCATCGTGATCTCCGGGTTCGCCGTCTCCGGCGCGGTGGGGATGCCGTTGGGCCGGCTTCTCGGCGAATCCGTCGGCTGGCGGGCGTCGTTCCTCGCCGTCGTCCTGGCATCCGCCGTCACGCTCCTGATCGCGTTGCTGGTGGTGCCGCGGGTTCCTGCCGAGGGCGACGTCGGGATGCTCGCCCAGCTGCGGCTCGCCTTCGGTCCGCGCGTGCTCGCGGTGCTCGCGGTCGGCGTGCTGCTGTTTGCGGGCGTCTCTGCGGCCCTGACCTATCTCGTCCCGTTCCTGGGTGGCGTGGCCGGGGTCTCGGGGCCTTGGATCGGAGTCTGCCTGATGGGCTACGGCATCGCCGCGGCAGTCGGGTCGTTCGCCGGTGGAGGGTTCGCCGACATCGGTGCCGCACGCGCCCTGACCGTCGGTGCGCTCGGCGCTTCGGCTTCACTCATCGCGATGGTCCTCTGCGGAACGAGCACCGCCGTCGCGGTTCTCGCGGTGCTGTGCCTCGGCATGTTCAGCGCCGGCATCACCACCCCGTGGCAGCATCGCGTCGAACACCTCGCCGGTCCCGGTGCGATCCTCGCGGCCTCGCTGCCCGCGTCCGCCGGAAACCTCGGTGACGCCATCGGTGCCTTCGCCGGTGGGCAGGCGATCACCGCCGGCGGAATCGTCGCAGCGCTCCTCACCGCTGCGATCCTCGCCGCCATCGCCGTCGCCGCCGCGATCGCCAGCCGCTCCCTGCGCCCCGCGCCCTCACCCTCGACCCAACCAGAACGAGCACCGGAACCCGAACCCGCCGCCGTCCGGTGACCGCCGATACCGAGAGAAAGGAACCATCATGGAGAACACGCAGAATCCCCGTGCAGAAGTCGAGGCCGACACCTTCAGCGTGCGCCGTACGATCCACATCAGCGCGCCCCGGGAGAAGGTCTGGCGAACCGTCACCGAGCCCGAGCTGATCTCGCAGTGGTTCGGTCAGATCGTTCTCACCGGTGCGGGCGTCGGCGCCGTCGGCACGATCGGCTGGCCGGGTGAGCGCCGGGTGCCGATCCGGGTCGACACCTTCGACCCTCCCTCGGAAGTCTCCTACCGCTGGTGCAACGAGAAGGGCCCGCTGCCCGAGACGGTCGACGAACAGCGTTCCACGGTCTTCCGCTTCACCCTGGAGCCGACCCCCGGCGGCACTCGGCTCACCGTCGTGGAGACGGGCTTCGAGCACACCAGCGACCCGACAGGGCTCATGGCGGACCATCGTGGCGGCTGGGATGAAGAGCTCGACAAGCTCGTCGCCCTCCTCGAGCAGGGCTCATGAGCGACGGCACTCTCGTGGACCGGGCCGTGGTCGACATGTGCAGCGCACTCGGCGACGAGAGCCGATGGAGCATCCTTGCCGCCCTCGGCGAGGGCGACGCCTCGGCGTCCGCCCTCGCCCGGCGCCTGCCGATCACTCGCCAAGCCATCGCCAAGCACCTTGCCGTCCTGCACGAGGTCGGCCTCGTGGAGACGGTCCAGGCCGGGCGCGAGGTCCAGTATCGGGTCGTCGGCTCCGGACTCAGCACCGTGGCTCGTCGCCTCGATGCCATCGGCGTCGAGTGGGACCGTCGCCTTGCTGCCATCAAGCAGATCGCCGAGAACCTCTGAGCCCTACCGCGACTCGGTGCGTGACTCACTCGAACCGGGTGAAGCAGTGACGGCCACGTGCGCCAACGGTGGAAGGGCCCGGATCTGCTGAGTAGAGGACGAGTCATGGCTGAGAAGGAATTCAACGGCGTCATCAACCTGGACGTCCGGGACTCGGTCCCGGACTGGTCCCCGTACGAGCTTCCGTCGGCGAAGGAGGGCGCGCCGAACGTGCTCGTCGTGCTCTACGACGACACCGGCCTGGCCACCTGGTCGCCGTACGGCGGACGGGTGAACATGCCGACGCTGCAGCGTCTGGCCGACAACGGACTGACCTACACCCAGTGGCACACCACCGCGCTGTGCTCGCCGACCCGGTCCTGCCTGCTGACCGGCCGCAACCACACCACGAACCGGGTCGCCTCGATCATGGAAGGAACCAACGGGTTCCCGGGTCAGGCGGGCCGGATTCCGGAGGAGTGCGCCACCATCGGGCACATCCTGCAGGACAACGGCTACAGCACGTTCTGGCTGGGCAAGAACCACAACGTCCCGGAGGAGGACAACTCCGCCGGTGGCAGCCGCCAGCAGTGGCCGCTGCAGCAGGGCTTCGACCGGTTCTACGGCTTCCTCGGTGGCGAGACCAACAACTGGTACCCCGACCTGGCCGAGGACAACCACTACATCGACCAGCCCTACACGCCTGAGGAGGGCTATCACCTCTCCAAGGACCTCGCCGACCGAGCGATCAAGATGCTGCGCGATCAGAACGCGTCCAACCCGTCGAAGCCCTGGTACATGTGGTTCTGCCCCGGGGCCAACCACGCGCCGCACCACGCACCCGAGGAGTACATCGCGAAGTACGCCGGCCAGTTCGACGACGGCTACGACGCCTACCGCGAGTGGGTGCTCGCCCGGATGATCGAGAAGGGCATCCTGCCCGAGGGCACCGACCTGACCCCGTGGAACCCCGTGGCCGAGGACCAGGCCAACCCGGCCGACCACGTGACGCCGTGGGACGATCTCAGCATCGATGAGAAGCGGCTCTTCGCCCGGATGGCCGAGGTCTTCGCCGGCTTCAGCGAGTACACCGACGCCCAGGTCGGCCGGGTCATCGACTACCTGGAGGAGACCGGCCAGCTGGAGAACACGATCGTCTTCTACTGCGCCGACAACGGCGCCTCGGGCGAGGGATCGGACGCCGGCTCGGTGAACGAGAACAAGTTCTTCAACGGCTATCCCGACGAGCTCGCCGAGAACCTCGCGATGCTGGATCAGCTCGGTTCGCCGGAGACGTACAACCACTACCCGACCGGTTGGGCGGCCGCCTTCAGCACGCCGTTCCAGATGTTCAAGCGGTACAGCCAGTACTCCGGCGGCACGTGTGACCCGTTGGTCATCCACTGGCCGGCCGGTATCCGGGCCAAGGGCGAGATCCGGCACCAGTACCACCACGTCACCGACATCGTGCCGACCATCCTGGAGCTCGCCGGCCTCGAGATGCCGGAGGTCTACCGCGGGGTGGAGCAGGAGCCGTTGCCGGGTGTTTCGATGGCGTACAGCTTCGACGGCGCCGACGCGCCGACCATGAAGAAGCGCCAGTACTACACGATGCTCGGCACCCGGGGCATCTGGCAGGACGGCTGGAAGGCTGCCGCCACCCACGCACCGCTGTCCGGGAAGGGTCACTTCGACCAGGACAGGTGGGAGCTCTACCACGTCGACGAGGACCGCTCGGAGTCGAAGGATCTGGCAGATCAGTACCCGGAGAAGGTGCAGGAGCTGGTCGCGGCCTGGTTCGAGGAGGCCGAGAAGTACCACGGACTTCCGCTCGACGACCGTTCCGCGCTGGAGATGATCACGGTCGAGCGGCCCCAGGCCGAGCCGCCGCGCAACCGCTACCTCTACTACCCCGGCAGCGGGGCCGTGCCGGAGGGCGTTGCGGTCAACGTACGCGGTCGTTCCTACAAGATCATCGCCGACGTTGACCTCAGCGAAGGTGCCGAAGGCGTGATCTTCGCGCACGGGTCACGCTTCGGTGGCCACGCGCTGTTCATCAAGGACAACAAGCTGCACTACGTCTACAACTTCCTCGGCATCCCGCCGGAGCAGACCTTCGTCTCCGAGCCGCTGACCCCGGGACCGCACGCGCTGGGGATGGAGTTCGTCCGCGAAGGCGCCGGTCCCAACAAGGAGTCGGTCGGCACCACCAACCTGTACGTCGACGACCAGATCGTGGCCACGGGGGAGATGCGTGCCCAGATCGGCAAGTTCACCCTGTGCGGCGACGGCCTCTGCGTCGGCTTCGACAGTGCCGATGCGGTCAGCCGCAGCTACAAGGCGCCGTTCGCGTTCACCGGGGGAAAGATCCTCGGCGTCGCCGTCGACGTCAGTGGCGAGAGCTACCTCGACCTCGAGACCGAAGCTCTGGCGGCGTTGGCCCGCGACTGAGCAGGACGCGGATGTCATGACCGTCGGCGCGGCCGCGGGATGCCTGGAGTCCTG
>NZ_JBHWLY010000099.1:0-13305 GCF_042730435.1 Nocardioides sp. NPDC059952
GTCCCGCGGCCAGTCCCCCCCCCCCCCACTCGACGAGGTCAGTTGGTCGGGGGCTGCGAACCCACGACCCACATCGAGAAGAACTGCGACCCGCCGCCGTAGGCGTGGCCGAGGGCGCGGCGGGCGCCGTCGACCTGGTGCTCGCCGGCGCGGCCCCTGACCTGCAGGGCGGCTTCGGCGAAGCGGAGCATGCCGGAGGCACCGATCGGGTTGGAGGAGAGTACGCCGCCGCTCATGTTGACCGGCAGGCTGCCGTCGAGGGCGGTCTCGCCGGCCTCGGTGAGCTTCCAGCCCGCGCCCTCGGGGGCGAAGCCGAGGTTCTCGATCCACATCGGCTCGAACCAGGCGAACGGCACGTAGATCTCGGCACAGTCGATCTCGCGGGCCGGGTCGGTGATCCCGGTCGCCTTCCACAGTGCCGCCGCTGCCTCGCGTCCCGCCTGCGGGTTGACCTGGTCGCGCTCGGCGGCCGAGGTGGGCTCGGAGCGCATCACGGTGCCGTGGATCCAGGCGGGCGCCTCGTACGTCTTGGCGACGTCCTCGGCGGCGATCACCATCGCGCAGGCGCCGTCGGAGGACGGGCAGGTCTCGTCGTAGTGGATCGGGTCCCAGAGCATCTGGCTCGCCAGCACGGACTCCACAGTGGTGCCTTCGTTGTGCAGGTGCGCGTAGGGGTTCTTCAGCGCGTTGTTGCGGTCCTTGGCCGCGACGATCGCGCCGATGTGCGAGGGTGCCTCGGAGCGGCGGATGTAGGAGCGTACGTGCGGGGCGAAGTAGCCGCCCGCGCCGGCGTGGACCGGCATCACGAACGGGATCGGCACCGAGAGCGCCCACATCGCGTTGGACTCCGACTGCTTCTCGAAGGCCACCGTGAGAACGCGCTTGTGGACGCCGGCCTGCACCAGCGAGGAGGCGACGATGGCGGTCGAGCCGCCCACCGACCCGGCGGTGTGCACCCGGAGCAGCGGCTTGCCGGCCGCGCCCAGCGCCTCGGCGAGGTAGAGCTCGGGCATCATCACGCCCTCGAACAGGTCCGGTGCCTTGCCGATGACGATGGCGTCGATCTCGTCGAAGGTCAGTCCGGCGTCTTCGAGCGCCCGGTCCATCGCCTCACGGCACAGCCCGGCCATCGAGACGTCCTCGCGCTTCGCGCGGTGGTGGGTCTGGCCGATCCCGATCACGGCGGCTGGGGTCTTGCCCATCAGTTTCGTCCTTCCATCACGCACACGAGGTTCTGCTGCAGTGCGGGCCCGCTGGTCGCGTGGCCGAGCACCTTGTCGGCCGACCCGTCCCAGATCCGCTTCGCGGCCTCGCCGATCCGGATCGCTCCGGCGCTGAACATCGGGTTGGCGGCGAGCGCTCCACCCGAAGGACTGACCGCGACGTCGTCCCCGAGCCCGAGTGCCGAGCGCAGGACGAGCTCCTGGTGGCTGAACGGCGCGTGCAGCTCGGCGACCTGGACACCCGCAGTGCCGCCGGCGGCAGCCGCTGCCCGCTCGGCCGATCCGGAGATGGTCAGGTCGCGGGTGCCGAGGTGGAGACCGTCGGAGCTGTGCGCGATCCCGGTGATCCAGGCAGGACGCTGGTTGGCGTCGTACGCCCGGTCGCCGGCGGCGAGCACGATCGCGGCCGCGCCGTCGGTCACCGGAGCACAGTCGTGCTTGCGCAGCGGGTCGGCGAACATCGGCCGGGCGAGCAGCTCGCCCACCGAGGAGCCGCCGGCACGGACGGCGTACTCGTTCTTCTCCGCGTCGGTCAGCGACCGGTTGACGACCTCGGCCAGAGCGGTCTCGTCCCAGAGTCCGGCGTCGAGCCCGAGGCGCGCCTGGAGCGCGGCCAGGGAGACGGTGTCGGGCCACAGCGGCGTCATCGTGTAGGGGTCGAGCTGCAGCGTCAGCGTCCGGCGCAGCACGCCGGCCGACGCCTTGCCGAAGCCGAAGACCAGCGCGGTGTCGACCTCGCCGGTCTGGATCTTCAGCCAGGCCTCGTAGAGGGCCCAGGCGGCGTCCATCTCGACGTGCGACTCGTTGACCGGAGGCAGCACCCCGATCGCGTCGATCGCACTCACGAACGAGAACGACCGGCCGGCCAGGTAGTCGGACGAGCCCGAGCACCAGAACCCGATGTCCTTCTTGGCCCATCCGGTCTGCTCGTAGCACTCGGCCAGGATCGGCACGAGCAGCTCGGCCATGCTGGGCGACCCGTCGAAGTCCTTCATCTGTCGCTGGGCGAACCCGACGACGGCAACGTCTCTCACTGAGCGCTCCTCACAGGTGGTGCTTGTAGCTGTCGAAGTCCGCGTCCGGCTCGTCGGCCGGCGCGAAGTGGCTGATGTTCTCGATGCTGGTGCCCCACTCGTCGCGCGGCTTCCAGACCGCCTCGACCCGCATGCCCATCCGGACCTCCTCGGCCGGGATGTCCAGGATCAGGTGCTGCAGCGCGATGTCTGCGCCGTCGAGGAGGACGTACGCGGAGACGTAGGGCGGCTTGATCTTCTGGCCCAGGAACGGGACGTTGACGATGCAAAAGGTGGTCACCGTGCCGACGTGGGAGAGCTCGATCTCCTCCGCGGTCGGCACTCCGTCGGTCGGGCAGGCGCCGCGCGGCGGGACGTAGACCTTGCGGCACTTCGGGCACCGCTGGCCCAGGATCCGACCCTCGGCCAGGCCGCGGAAGAACGAGGACTCCTCCGGCGAGGCCGCGTAGTGGTAGTCGAGGCTGACCGGGGTCACGATCCGGCTGACCTCTTCGCTGTCGCCGGCAGGCGTGGTGGCCTCGCGGGCGCCGCCGTCGTCGGGCTCGAAGACCAGGTCGTTGACCGACCCGGTGCGCTCCTCGGCCCAGCGGGCGCGGACCTTCATCCCGGTCTCGATGTCGTCGGGGGAGGCGACCTCGACCGCATGCAGCCAGGGGGTGTCGGCCCCGTCGACGGTGATCAGGGCCCACGCGAACGGCTTGTCGAACGGCTGGCCGGCGACGGGCTCGCTGACCCAGGTCCACGAGGCGACCGTGCCGGTGTCGGGGAGCTCGACGAACTCGGTCACGGCCTGGTGCGTGACCGGATCGTACTCAGGTGGTGGGACGGCGACTCGACCGTCGCCGAGCCGGCCGCCGACGATGGTGGCGTCTCGCAGCCCGGTGAGGAAGCGGCCGATCACCGGGCCTGTGGATCTGGTGTAGTCGAAGGCGACCGTCACGGGTGCCTGAAGGGTGCGACTCATGCCGCCACCTCCGTTGCGCACGCGCCAGGATACGGAGGTGGCGGCAAGAGGGCTTCTATGTTCACTCGCTGGCGCTCGTTCATGACAGAAAGTGAAACACGTTCTAGTATTGGCCACAACCCGTAAGAGGCGACGAAGGAGTCGATGAGAGTGAAGCTGGGGCTACAGCTGGGCTACTGGGGAGCACAGCCACCGACCGGGGTGGGCGAGCTCGTCGCCGCCGCGGAGGAGGCGGGGTTCGATGCGATCTTCACCGCCGAGGCGTGGGGGAGCGACGCGTTCACGCCGCTGGCCTGGTGGGGCCGGGAGACCTCGCGGGTCCGGCTCGGCACCTCGATCGTGCAGATGTCGGGACGTACGCCGACCTCGATCGCGATGCACGCGCTGACGCTCGATCACCTCTCCGGTGGCCGGTTCGTCCTCGGGCTCGGCGTGAGCGGTCCGCAGGTGGTCGAGGGGTGGTACGGCCAGCCCTTCGGCAAGCCGCTGGCCCGCACCCGCGAGGTCGTCTCGATCGTCCGCCAGGTGCTTGCGCGAGAGGCGCCGGTGACCAACGACGGGCCGCACTACCCGCTGCCGTTCACGGGCGAGGGTTCGGTCGGGCTCGGCAAGCCGCTCAAGCCGATCGTGCACCCGCTGCGGGCCGACATCCCGATCTGGCTCGGCGCCGAAGGCCCCAAGAACGTTGCGCAGACCGCCGAGATCGCCGACGGCTGGATCCCGATCTTCTACACGCCGCGGTCCGCCCCGATGTACGCCGACTGGCTGGCCGAGGGCTTCGCGCGACCCGGCGCGCGGCGGACCGCCGACGACTTCGAGATCGCCGCGACCTGCCACCTCCAGGTCGTCGCGAACGCGGAGGAGAAGCAGGCGACGCTCGAAGCGATGAAGCCGTTCGCGGCCCTCTACATGGGCGGGATGGGTGCCAAGGAGCAGAACTTCCACAACCAGGTCTTCGAGCGGATGGGCTACGCCGAGCTCGCCGGCCAGGTCCAGGCCCTCTATCTGACCGGCGAGAAGGAGAAGGCCACCGCGCTCATCCCCGACGAGCTCGTCGACGACCTGCACATCATCGGCACCGAGGGCGAGGTACGCGAGAAGGTGGCCCAGTGGGAGGAGACCGGTGTCACCACCCTGCTGCTGAGCCTCGGCTCGGCCGCTGACGTCCATCGCATCGCCGAGGTGATCGGATGACGGAGGTCTACGCCGTCACCGGGTCGGCCTCGGGGATGGGGGCCGCGGTGGTCGAACGGCTCCTCGCCGCTGGGCACCGGGTGATCACCGTCGACATCGCCGAGGCCGATGTCGTCGCCGACCTGTCGACGCCTGAAGGCCGTCGCGACGCCACCGAGAAGGTGCTCGCCGCGTGCGGCGGCCGGCTCGACGGGGCCGTCCTCGCGGCGGGTCTCGGGCCTGCGCCGGGCCGGGAGCGGCCGGCGCTGATCACCGAGGTCAACTACTTCGGCGTCGTCGAGCTCCTCGAAGGCTGGCGCGAGGCGCTGGCCGCAGCCGGTGGCGCGAAGGTCGTGGTGTTCTCGAGCAACTCGACCACGACGATGCCGCTGGTTCCGAGCCGGGCGGTGGCCGCGCTGCTCGAGGGCGACGCGGAACGGGCAGTGAAGGCGTACCGGATCTTCGGGAAGGGGGCGCCGGCGATGGCCTACGGCGGCTCGAAGGTCGCGGTGACCCGCTGGGTGCGGCGACACGCGGTCGAGCCGGACTGGGTGGGAGCAGGGATCCGGCTCAACGCGATCGCACCGGGCGCGGTGCTGACGCCGTTGCTGGAGAAGCAGCTGGCGACGCCGAGCGAGGCGAAGCAGATCAAGTCCTTCCCGGTGCCGGCCGGAGGCTACGGCGACCCGGGCCTGCTCGCCGACTGGGTGATCCACATGCTCGGCCCGGCCGCGGACTTCATGGTCGGCAGCGTCGTGGTGGTCGACGGCGGCACCGACGCCTGGTTCCGGGCCGACGACTGGCCGCGGCCGGTGCCCGGCAGGCGGCTGCGGGGCTATCTGCGCAGGATGCGCGAGTTCAGGAAGGTGCGCGCGTGACCGATTCCACGACCGACCCGCTGGCTCCGGCGACGCTGGGTCCGGTGACCCTGCGCAACCGGGTGATCAAGGCGGCGACCTTCGAGGGCGCCTCGCCCGGGGCGCTGGTCTCGGACCGGCTCATCGACTACCACCTCGCCGTCGCCGAGGGCGGCGTCGGGATGACCACGGTCGCCTATCTCGCGGTGGCCCCGGAGGGACGTACGCATGCCGACTGCATCTACTGGCGCCCGGAGGCGCTGGTCGGGCTGCGGCGGCTGACCGAGGAGGTCCACGCGACCGGCGCCAAGGTCTCGGCCCAGATCGGACACGCGGGGCCGGTGGCCAACGCCAAGTCCAACGGGGTGCCGTCGCTGGCGCCGACGCGGTCGTTCAACGCGCTCGGGATGGCGTTCAACCGCGCCGCGACCGCGGAGGACCTCGCCCGGGTGGTCGAGCAGCACGCGGCCGCGGCACGGATGGCGGTCGAGACCGGGTTCGACGCGATCGAGGTCCACCTCGGCCACAACTACCTGCCCAGCTCGTTCCTCAGCCCGCGCCTCAACTCGCGCACCGACGAGTTCGGCGGGTCGCCGGCCAACCGGGCTTCGTTCCCGCGCCGGATCCTGGCGGCTGTGCGGGAGGCGGTCGGGGGCCAGGTCGCCGTGCTGGCCAAGATGAACATGCGCGACGGCTACCGCGGCGGGTTCGACCTGCCGGAGTCTCTCGACTTCGCGCGGCTGCTGGAGGCCGACGGTCACCTCGACGCGCTCGAGCTCACCGGCGGCTCCTCGTTCATGAACCCGATGTACCTCTTCCGCGGCGATGCCCCCTACCGCGAGATGGCGGCCAACATGCCGCTCCACCCGGTGATCAGGATGGGCATGCGGATGGTGGGGAGGGGCTTCTTCAAGGAGTACCCCTACAAGCCGCTCTACTTCCTCGACAACGCCCGCGAGTTCCGCCGCGCCCTCACGATGCCGCTGGTGCTCCTCGGCGGGGTCACCGATCTGACCGGGATGCGCACCGCGATGGACGAGGGCTTCGAGTACGTCGCGATGGCCCGCGCGCTGCTCCGGGAGCCGGATCTGGTCAACCGGCTCCAGGCTGACCCCGAGACCGTGTCGAGATGCATCCACTGCAACCTGTGCATGTCGACCATCTATCCGGGGACCCACTGCCACCTCGACACCGACCACGTCTACGGTGAGGCCACGCCGTCGCCTCCGTAGCGCAAGCGCGAGAATACGGACGCGACGGCGGGTTGTGCTGATGGTTCACTCGCTGACGCTCGCTCACCCCATCCTGCTGCCCCCATCCTGACCGTGAGGATCCAGATGTCGATGCACTACGGACGTTCCCAGCACCCGCAGGCGCCTCCCGGATACGTCCACGACGACATGACCAAGGCCGAGATCAAGGAGCGCGAGGCCACCCTGGTCCCGCTGACCGACTCGGTGCGCAGGCTCGTCGACGCGGTCGTGCGCACCCAGGTCCCGGACGCGGTCCTCGAGGACGTACGCAGCCGGGTCGAGGCCCTGACCGACGACCTGCTCGCGGACGCGCTGCCGGGGCCGCACGGGGTCCGGTTCGGGCCCGACGGAGGCTTCCGCAACTACGGCAACCCGGTGGTCGGGAAGGGGAACGCCTTCGCCCCGCCGCTGGCGGTCCAGCGCGACGGTGAAGCCATCTGGGCCGACTTCGAGCTCGGCCCGGCGTACGAGGGCCCGCCCGGACTGGTCCACGGTGGTGTCTCCGCGCTGATCCTGGACCAGTTGCTCGGCGAGGCCGCCTCGGCGGGTGGTCGCCCCGGGATGACCGGCACCCTGACCATCGTCTATAAGCACGGCACCCCGCTGGGTCCGCTGCACGGTGAGGCGCGGATCGTTTCGACCGAGGGCGTGAAGGCGATCGTACGAGGCCGTCTGCTGACCCGGCCGGCCGACGGCTCCGAGCCGGTGCTGTGCGTCGAGGCCGAAGGGATCTTCATCCTGCCGCGCTGGGCACGGCAGCAGGTGGACGGCGGCGACCGGGAGCACGTCGGCGACGCCTGAGACTCCCGCTTCAACCTCTAGAACACGTTCTAGTTTCGCGGTAGGGTGCGGGCATGGATACCAGCCGCATCGGTCCCCACAACGGTCATCTGATGGTCTCGGCGCTCGAGCGCCACAAGAACCGTCCGATCATCCATCTCGGCGACGTGAGCCTGACCGGGGCGGAGGTGTCGGCCCGGATCAGCCAGTACGTCCAGGCGTTCGAGGCGCTCGGCGCCGGCACCGGCTCGGCGACCGCGCTGCTCGCGCTCAACCGTCCCGAGGTGCTATTCATCCTCGGTGCCGGCCAGACCCAGGGTTTCCAGCGCACCTCGCTGCACCCGCTGGGGAGCGCCGAGGACCAGGCGTATGTGATCAACGACGCCGGCATCACCGGCATCGTCATCGACCCCTACTTCGCCGATCGGGCGGTCGAGCTGCTCGAGCTGTGCCCCGGGCTCAAGCAGGTGCTCACCATCGGGCCGGTGCCGTCGCAGCTGGCGGAGGTCGGGGTCGACCTGGTCGCTGCCGCGGCGACCTACGAGGTCGAGCCGCTGACCGCGCGGCTGCTGCCGCCCGGACACGTCACCTCGATCACCTACACGGGCGGGACGACCGGGAAGCCGAAGGGCGTGATCGGGCTGGCCGGGTCGTTCGCGACGATGACCCAGGTGCAGCTCTCGGAGTGGGAGTGGCCCGAGGCGCCCCGGTTCCTGATGTGTACGCCGCTCTCGCACGCCGGCGCCGCCTTCTTCGTGCCCGTCGTGATCAAGGGCGGCACGCTCTTCGTGATGCCGAAGTTCGACCCCGCCGCCGTCCTGGAGACCATCGAGCGGGAGAAGATCTCCTCGCTGATGGTGGTCCCGACCATGCTCTACGCGCTCCTGGACCACCCCGACTCCCGCACCCGCGACCTGTCCTCGCTGGAGACCGTCTACTACGGCGCCTCCGCGATCAACCCGGTGCGCCTGGCCGAGGCGATCGAGCGGTTCGGGCCGATCTTCGCCCAGTACTACGGCCAGTCCGAGGCGCCGATGGCGATCACCTACTTCGCCAAGGGTGACCACGTGAACGCCGACGGCACGCCCGCGACCCACCGACTCACGTCCTGCGGCCGCCCCTCGGCGCTCGTGCGGACGGCCCTGATCGGCGCCGACGGCACCCCGGTCGCTCCGGGCGAGCCCGGCGAGATCTGCGTCGCCGGACCGCTGCTCTCCGGTGGCTACTGGCAGCTGCCGGAGGTCACCGCCGAGACGTTCAGGGACGGCTGGATGCACACCGGCGACGTCGCCCGCCAGGACGAGGACGGCTTCTGGTACATCGTCGACCGCACCAAGGACATGATCGTCACCGGCGGCTTCAACGTCTTCCCGCGCGAGGTCGAGGACGTCATCGCGACCCACCCCGCCGTCGCCCAGGTCGCCGTCATCGGCACCCCGCACGAGAAGTTCGGCGAGGCGGTGACGGCCGTCGTCGTCGTACGCCCCGGGGCCGCTCTCGACGACGCGGTCGTCGCCGAGATCCAGGCTCTGGTCAAGGAGCGGAAGGGCTCGGTCCAGGCACCGAAGACGGTCATCGAGATCGACGCGATCCCGATGACCGCCCTCGGAAAGCCCGACAAGAAGGCCCTGCGGGCACGCTACACTGACTCCTGATGGCAGCCGCGACGACAACGGGCTACGGGGTCGTCGCCAAGACCCTGCACTGGCTGACCGTCGCCGCGTTCGTGCTGCAGTTCGTGGTCGGCTACTCGATGTCGACGGAGACCGACTGCGACCCGCCGGGGGAGGACCGCAGTGGCGGCGACACCTCCGATGCGGAGGAGGAGCGCCTGGACCGCCTCGAGGAGGCGTGTGAGGCCCGGACGGGTGAGGAGAGTGCGCTCGCCACGGCCTGGGCCGACCTGTGGGACGGCCGGATCGGCCTCGACGGCATCGCTCTGCCCGAGCTGCACCTCCTGCTCGGCCTGGCGATCCTGCTGCTGGGCGCCCTGCGGCTGGGATGGCGTCTGATCGCCTCGCTGCCGCCGTGGGACCCGCGACTGACCGCGGCCGACCGGCGGGTCGCCCATGTGACCGAGCGGGTGCTGCTCGCGCTGATGTTCGTCGTCCCGGCCACCGGTCTCGCGCTGGTGGCGGTCTCCGACGACCTGGTCGCCCTGCATGTAGCGGCCCACGTCGCGTTCTTCGTCGCGATCGGCGTCCATCTGCTGCTGGTGCTGCGCCGTGGGCTGCTTCCCCGGATGCTCCCGGGGCTGCGTACGTGAAGGGGCGGGCCTGAGGCTCAGCGTCCCTTGAACTCGGGCTTGCGCTTCTCCAGGAAGGCCTTGGGGCCCTCCTTGGCGTCCTCGGAGGCGAACACGGCGGCACCGACCTTGGCGTCGTCGGCCCAGGCCTCCTCCTCGTGCTTGCCCTCGGACTCGCGCATGGTGCGGAGGATCGCCTGGACGGCCAGGGGCCCGTTGGCGGCGATCATGTCGGCGAGCTCGTGGGCCTTCTTGAGCGCGGTGCCGTCGGGGACGACGTGGCCGATGAGTCCGAGCTCCTTGGCCTCGGGCGCGAGCAGCGTACGCCCGGTCAGGAGCAGCTCGGCGGCGACGGTGTAGGGGATCTGGCGGGGGAGCCGGACCGCGGAGCCGCCCAGCGGGTAGAGCGACCAGCGGGCCTCGGCGACGCCGAACTTGGCCGACTCGCCGGCGACCCGGATGTCGGTGCCCTGCAGGATCTCGGTGCCGCCGGCGATGGCGGGACCCTCGACGGCCGCGATGAGCGGCTTGGTGAGTCGGAATCCCTTGAGCAGCCCCTTGATCACCGTCGGGTCGAAGCCCTCCTTGAAGGACTCCGAGGGCGGCTTCTCGTCCGCCTTCTTCAGGTCCATCCCGGCACAGAAGTAGCCGCCGGCGCCGGTCAGGATGCAGACCCGGATCTCCGGGTCGGAGTTCACCCGGTCCCAGGCGTCCTCCATGATCCGCATCATCTCGGAGGAGAGGGCGTTGCGGCGCTCGGGACGGTTCATCGTGACGATGAGCTTGTGGCCGTCCTGCTCGACGATCGCGTGCGGCTGAGCAGAAGTTTCTGTGATCGGCATAACACCAGACCCTAGCGGAAAACTGAAACGTGTTCTAGTCTCGCAGTCATGGCGCTGAACCTTGCTGACCTCTTCGAACACGCCGTCGACGCCGCGCCTGAGAAGGTGTCCGTCCAAGTCGGCGAACGCACAGTGACTTACGCCGAGCTCGAGCGTGAGTCCAACAAGCTGGCCCATTACCTGGCCGGCCAGGGGATCGGGAAGGGCGATCACGTCGGGCTCTACTCCAAGAACTCCGTCGAGCACGTCATCGCCCTGCTCGCGATCCTCAAGACCCGTGCGGTGGCGATCAACGTGAACTATCGCTACGTCGCCGCCGAGCTGGAGTACCTCTTCGGCAACGCCGACCTCAAGGCACTGGTCCACGACCGTGTCTACGCGCCGCTGGTCGCCGAGGTCGCCCCGAAGCTGGAGGGCCTGACGACGTTCGTCGCCGTCCCCAACCCGCTCGAGCCCCACGACGACTCCGACCTCAGCCCGTTCGGCGGTGTCACCCTCGAGGAGGCGTTGGCCGGGCAGTCCGATGCCCGCGACTTCGGCGAGCGCAGCGCCGACGACATCCACGTCATCTACACCGGCGGCACCACCGGCTTCCCCAAGGGCGTGATGTGGCGCCACGAGGACTTCTGGCGCGTGCTCGGCGGCGGCATCGACTTCATGACCGGCGTGCCGCTGGAGGAGTACGACCAGTCCAAGCAGGCCGCCGGCGACGGGCTCATCACCCTGCCGCTCAGCCCGCTGATGCACGGCGGTGCCCAGGCGAGCCTGCTCATGCACCTCTTCGCCGGCCAGGTGACGATCCTGGAGCCGAAGTTCGACCCGGTACGCACCTGGGAGATCGTCGACCGCGAGAAGGTCCAGATGATGTTCATGACCGGTGACGCGATGGCGGTGCCGCTCATCGACGCGTACGAGGCCGGTCCCGGAAACGGGCAGAGCTTCGACGGCCAGTCGCTGTTCGCCATCGCCTCCAGCGCCGCGATCTTCTCCAAGTCGGTCAAGGAACGCTGGATGAGGGCCTTCCCGAACGCGGTCTTCACCGACTCGGTCGGCTCGACCGAGACCGGCTTCCAGGGCACCGGCCTGCAGGACGCCTCCGCGCTCTCGACCGACGGCCCCGTGGTCACCGCGGGTCCGCACACTGCCGTCATCGGTGACGACGGCCACCCCCTCGACCTCGCCACCGACGTCGGCAAGATCGGCCGCACCGCGCGCAAGGGCCACGTGCCGGTCGGCTACTACAAGGACCCCGAGAAGTCGGCGAAGACCTTCGTGGAGATCGACGGCGAGCGCTACGCGATCCCGGGCGACAACGCCCGGATCGAGGAGGGCGGCCGCCTCACGCTGCTGGGCCGAGGCTCCAACTGCATCAACACCGGTGGCGAGAAGGTCTACCCCGAGGAGGTCGAGGCCGCTATCAAGGCGCACCCCGACGTCTACGACACGCTGGTCGTCGGCATCCCCGACGAGCGCTTCGGCCAGGCGGTCGCCGCGGTCGTCGAGCCGCGACCGGGCGCGACCATCGAGCTCGAGGGGCTGCGTACGTTCCTGCGGGCTCACCTGTCCGGCTACAAGCTGCCGCGTGCCCTGACGATCGTCGATGAGGTCCCCCGCAACGCCACGGGCAAGGCCCAGTACCCCAAGGCCAAGGAGATCGCCCTGGCCACCCAAGCGACCGCAACAGAGCAGGACCCCGAAGGAGCAAAGGCATGATCCGTACGGCACTGTGCGAGGCGTTCGGGATCGACTACCCGATCTTCGCCTTCACCCCCTCGGAGCACGTGGCCGCGGAGGTCTCCAAGGCCGGCGGGCTGGGCGTGCTGGGCTGCGTACGCTTCAACGACGCCGAGGAGCTCGACCGCACCCTGACCTGGATGGACGAGAACACCGACGGGAAGCCGTACGGCGTCGACGTCGTGATGCCGATGAAGGTGCCGACCGAGGGCACCTCGACCGACCTGTCCGCCTATATCCCGGCTGAGCACACCGAGTGGGTCGACAAGACGCTGCTCTCCCTGGGCGTGCCGCCGCTGCCGGAGGGGGAGGGGCGCGAGGGCGTGCTCGGCTGGCTGCACTCGACCGCGCGCTCGCACGTCGACGTCGCGCTGCAGCACCGGCCGGTGCTGATCGCGAACGCGCTCGGCACCCCGCCCAACGACGTGATCGAGAAGGCCCACGAGCACGGGGTGAAGGTGGCCGCGCTCGCCGGTGCCCCGAAGCACGCGGTGTCGCACGTCTCGAACGGCGTCGACATCATCGTCGCCCAGGGCTATGAGGCCGGTGGGCACACCGGGGAGATCGCCTCGATGGTGCTCCAGCCCGACATCGTCGACGCGGTCGGGCCGGATGTGCCGGTGCTGGGTGCCGGCGGGATCGGCTCGGGCCGTCAGATCGCAGCGTCGCTGGCGCTGGGTGCGCAGGGCGTCTGGACCGGCTCCATCTGGCTCGGCACCTCGGAGTACCGCAACCTCAACACCCACGCGGGCTGGGAGAGCGCCTTCACCCGCGCCACCTCCGCCGACACCCGCCGGATGCGGATCTACACCGGCAAACCGGCCCGGCTCCTGAAGTCGAAGTGGACCGACGCCTGGGAGGCCGAGGGCTCCCCGGCGCCGCTGCCGATGCCGCTGCAGAACCTGCTCGTCTCCGACGCCCACAACCGCATCAACGACGCCGGGGACCCGGACGTCGTCGCGATGCCGGTCGGACAGATCGTCGGCCGGATGAACGAGGTACGCCCCGTCGCCGCGGTCATGGCCGACCTCATCGCCGAGTTCGAGGCGACCGTCAAGCGCCTGGACGCGATCGCCGAGGGATAGCCCGCAGCACCACGAAGGCGGCGGCGCGGGGGCCCCCGCCCGCGCCCTTATAAATACCAAATAACGGGGGGGCCTTAAAAAAAACCCAAAAACACAACAAGGGAGTTAGTGACGC
>NZ_JBHWLY010000099.1:13315-18793 GCF_042730435.1 Nocardioides sp. NPDC059952
CCCACATCATCGCTGTTTTGGCGGCTACCGAAAGGGGCCTGCACGCTTTCGGGGTGGGATCGCCCGCACCACCAGTTGGGCGCGGGTTCGTCGCCCCGCGCGGCCGCCTTTCTCATGCCCTCTTCGCGGAGCGCCTTACCTCAACGCGCTATCGCACACCTTGGCTGTTCGTGCCGCTAGCGCATACCCACAACCCCGCCATGGAGGCGGGGAGGCCTGACAGGATGAACGCGTGACGATCTCGAGCTACGTACGTGACGGCCTCACCTTCGATGTGGTCGACTCGGGCCCGGCCGATGGCGACCCCGTCGTGCTCCTGCATGGTTTCCCGGAGCGGGCGACCTGCTGGCGGGAGGTGTCGCCGATCCTGCACGAGGCGGGCTTCCGCACCGTCGCCCCGGAGCAGCGCGGCTACTCGCCGGGCGCCCGGCCGCGTACCCGCCTCGGCTATGGCGCCGGACGGCTGGTTGAGGACGTGGTGGCCCTCATCGACGAGCTCGGCCGGCCGGTGCACCTGGCCGGCCATGACTGGGGGAGTGCGGTCGGTTGGGGCGTGGCGGCGAAGCGACCCGATCTGGTCCGGAGCTGGACCGCGATGTCGGTGCCTCATCCGGTCGCGTTCGCCCGGTCGATGAAGGGTCCGCAGCGGCGCAAGTCGGTCTACATGGCGCTCTTCAACATCCCGTTCCTGCCCGAGCTGGTCGCCGGCCGCGACGGCCGGATGGAGCGGATGATGCGGGGGAGCGGCTGGAACGACGAGGACGTCGAGCGCTTCCGCGAGGAGATCGTCGACTACGGTGCGCTGCCCGGCGGTCTGGGTTGGTATCGAGCCCTGCTCCTGGCCCCGCGCGTCGGTCGGGTCTCGGTTCCGACGACGATGCTCTGGAGCGATGGCGACGTCGCGATCGGCCGGACGGCCCTGGAGGGCAACGAGGACTTCGTCACCGGTCCCTACGAGTTCATCGAGCTGACCGAGGTCAGCCACTGGATCCCCACCAAGGCGCCACAGGCGGCCGCCGCGGCGATCCTCTCGTCCATCGCCAGGACGCCGTCGTGAGTGATGGCCGATGCTGAACCTCGGGTGTGGGGGCTCAGACCTCCTCGCTCCCGCCGACGGTCGGAGAGCTCGACCGGGGCGTGGTGTCGTGAGCCGCGATCGCTTCCCGGACGCCACGGATCCCCGCGCGGATCATGTCGCCGTACGGTCCTTGCGGCAGCGCGGCCACCCGCTCCTCGGCCTTGCCGATCTGCACGGCGGCTGCGTCGAAGGCGCCCAAGCGGCGCAGGTTGTCGGCGATGTTGAGGTGCAGGCTCGGATAGAAGCCGGCAACCTCGAGGCCCGCGTGGTGCTCGCCGGCCCGATCGTCGGTGAGTGCGCCTGCGGCGTCGAGGGCGCGTACGTCCCAGATGAGTGCCTCGGCAGGATCGGGATGCAGGTCGGCAAGGTAGTGGGCGAGCGTGCACCGGTGAAGCGGATCGCCCAGCGCCCCGAGGTCTTCCCAGATGGCGAGCAGCGCCTGCCGTGCTCTGGCGGTCTCGCCTTCGTGGCCGAGGGTCACGGCGGCGGTGATGGCGTCCATCGTGGGGTCAACAGCAGGGGTCGCGGTCATGCCTCGATGTTGGGGCTTCGACCGACCTGAAGGTCAAGAGTTGAGTACGCGGGCTCATCACGCCACGCCATGGCGCCGCGAGACTCGTCGCATGCTCGCTTTCGACCGCCCGGCCGGTGTCCGCCGGCTCATCACGCGCATGCCCTGGTTTCCCGTCATCGCGGCCCTGGCATCCGTCGTCGCTGTCCTCGCCGTCGGGAAGCTGGCCGCGAACTGGCTGGATGTCTATCTCGTCTTCTTCGGTGACCAGCCGCAGATCGAGCCGTCGAACATCGCCGCCTACCGCGTCTGGGGTGCGATTGCGTTCGTCGCACTCATCTGTGGCGCGGTCGCCCACATGCTCAACCCCGGCCGCCGAACGCTCGGCACCCTTTGGCAGGTCCTACTGGTCCTCGGATGCACCGCGATCGCCGTGCTCTGCTACATCCCTGGCGCGGTGGATCTACCGGCGCCGGAGCGGGAGGACGACGGCTACCGCGCCCCGCCCTGCTACTCCGGCGGTGACAACGATGAGTGTGTCGGCGGCTGACACCCCGACCGCACTCGTCGCTGTCAGGTCCGGTCGTGGAGGGTGATCTGGTAGCCGTCGGGGTCGGCAAAGGTGAACGTACGCCCGAACGGCCCGTCGATCGCGGGGGAGACGATGGTGTGCCCATCGGCGACGAGGGCATCGTGGATGGCCTGGACGTCGGTGGCATGGAGCCAGATCGCAGCGCCGATGCCAGGCTGGGCGACAGACGCGAGGTCGGTGCCCGGCACGACCTCGCGAAGCGCGAATGCGATCGGCTTGGTCTCGAAGACGACGGCATGCGGAGGCCCGGCCGGCGACCGGACGAGGCCGAGGTAGTGCTCGTAGAACGCCTGCGACGCATCGAGGTCGCGCGCCTGCAGCGAGATGAAGTCGGGGCCGGTGACGGCCATGGATGCTCCTTTGATGTGTGTCAGGTATCTGACACGAATCAAGCTATGTCAGGATACTGACATGAGTCAAGACGGCGTCGACCTGGACAAGTCGCTGGGCTACCTGCTGAAAGAAGCGTCGAGCGCCCTGCGCGCTTCGATGGAGGAGGTGCTGCGCCCGCTCGGGATGAGCGTCACTCACTACGCCTGTCTCGAACTGCTGGCGCAGCGGCCCGGTCTGTCGAACTCCGAGCTCGCCCGAGGCGCGTTCGTGACGCGCCAGACGATGAACGTGCTGCTCCGTTCCTTGGAGCGAGACGGTGATGTGACCAGGCCGGCGGAGGCCGCCGTCGGAAAGGTCCTCCCCGCGCGGCTCACGCCCCAAGGCCGCAGGAAGCTCGAGGACGCCACTGCCGCGGTCCGATCCGTCGAGGTCAGGATGCTGACCGGCATGAGCCCGACCGATCAGTCCGACGCGTTCCGGATCCTGCAGGGCATGATCCATTCCCTACGCGATGGTGGCGGCGACACCTGACGAGCCGCCGCTGTGAGGGACTACGAGCGGCCCCTCGAAGCCCGCCAGAGCGCAGTGGCAAGCCACAAGGCCGCGATCGCGACGAGTACGCCCCAGGCGATCCGCGCCACGTGCGGAAAGAAGAACTGGGGGAGCATCGTGGCCAGGAGAACGGCCAGCGGGACGGCACTCCAACGGGGCAGGGAGCCCGACCGCCAGACCGCGATCGAGGCGAGCACGGCGGCGACGGCGATGAGCAGTAGTCCGATCACGAAGACGGTCATCGCGGTCGGGTCGAGGCGGAAGTCGTTGCCCACGTCAGTCAGGCTCGGGTCGACGTCGGCCAGGGCGCGCTCGCCGATGGCCTTGAGACCGTAGACCTCGGCGCCGTAGTAGGAGATGGTCAGACCGGAGCCGATGTAGCCGATGACGGCCGCGAGATAGGCGGTCCTCTCCTGTGGCGTGCCGTCGAGGAAGCCTCGGATCGCACCATAGCCGAGCGGGATGAGAATGAGGCCGACGATGGCACTGATGTGGGCGATGCTCCAGCCGGCGGAGGCCCACGCCGACGCTCCATCGAGCGTGGTCTCGTCGGCGCGTGGAGCAACGACCTCGTAGACAGCAAAGAGGACACCGGCGATCGCAAACGCGACGGCGCCCATCTGGGTGCGGCGGTCGGGGGAGGCATGGGGGACGGTCACTGCGGAACTCCTCGGTCGGTGAGACGAGAGCAGTGCTCTCAATTGCGAGCGATGATGACAGGTATCCACGGGCACCGCACGCGATTTTGACCGGCATGCGTCCCAGGCCGATCCGAACGTCCCTGCGCCATCGACTGATAGGCCGCAGCGCTATCGCACACCTTGGTCAGCCGCCGCGATATGGCACAGACGGCCACGACGAAGGTGCGGAATCGTGTTCATGCGCGCGTGTCCAATGGCAGGTGGAGATGCGGCCGGGGATCCTCCACAGCGAGCGGCTGAGGTGGAGAACCTGTCCCGCGATGCACCGGTCTCGATCTTGCGCTCCTGGGCCAATGCCGCGCTACCTGATGCCGATCTTCACGATGCTGGAGCTTCTACGTGCGTCTGGTGAAGCGGATGTCGCCGCTGGGCAGGCGCTCATGCAGATACGCGGTGTCGTGGGCGCGGTGGTGGTGATGGCTGCAGAGCAGGGCGGCGTTGTCGAGGTCGGTGGCGCCGCCTTGGGCCCAGGCGACCCAGTGGTGGGCCTCAGCCCAGGTGCCCGGAATGTCGCAGCCCTCGGCCTCGCAGGTCGCTGACCGGAGCAGGAGCGCGCGGCGTTGGGCGGCGGTGAAGAACCGTTCCTTGCGGCCGAGGTCGAGGACCTCGGAGTCACTCCCGAGGACGGCAGGGAGGATGCCTGCGGTGCAGGCCAGACGGCGGGCCTCGGCCGCGGTGATCGGGCTACCGCCGACGACCTGGGCAACCCCGACCTGTTCGCGGAGCTGATCGATGTCGATCGTGACGATCACCGTGGTGGCGTCTCCGCCGTGGATGGGCAGGCGCTGTGGGTCGAGGGTTTCGAGCAGCTGGCAGAACGCGAGCCCCAGCCGGCGGTCGTAGGGCAGGTACTCGCCGGTCTCGGTGCGGGTGCCGTCATCGCGTCGGGGCGAGGCGAAGGCTTCCAGGTTGGTGGCCAACCGGTCCGCGGCCGCATCCGGAACCACGGCGGAGATCCGAGTGGTGCCATCGCCGAGGCGGCGCATGGCCAGCCGGGTCTTCTTCCGGGCGTGGGCCTCCTCCGCGGCGAGCCGGCGGGCTTCCTCGGCCTCGGCGATCTCGGGCGCGATCAGGTCCAGGATCCGGCACCCCAGCCGGCGTAGCCGGGTGGGGTCGAACTCGGTGGCATAGCCGACCAGCGCCTCCTCCGCCTTCGTCTTGATCTCGGGGTCGAGGTCTCTGGGGAGGTCGTCGAGAGCGGCGACGATGACCTGCGCTTGGGCTGGGTTGCAGGCCCCGGCGCGCATCGCGGCCGCGACCTGGTGATAGGTCCGGTCCAAAGCATCGGCGAGCCGGAGGTCGGCGCGCAGGGTCTCGGGGTGTTGGTGGGTGTGGTGATGCAACCACGCTGCGACATCACGGGCAGCGGCCTCGGCCGCGACGTCATCAGCCGCGGCGAGCACCCGCAGCTCGAGCTCGGCCAGCTGCGCTTTCGCGCGGGCGATCTCGAGGAGTGTGGCGGCCTTCTGGTCGGTGGCCATGAACGCCGGATTCGCCTCCGCGACCCCGCCCAGCGCGTTGGTGACCGCGACCACGGCTCCGAGCACGGGGTGTTGGGGCTGTTGCAGCGTGGTCATCGAACGGTCACCTCCCGACGTACGAACTCTTCACACCCGCGCACACGGGTGTGTTCTGGTTCGCTGGTCTCGGAGGCCCGGCAGTACGGGCTATTACTTACCCTCGCAGCTCAGCGTCGACGCCCCTGGTTCCC
>NZ_JBHWLY010000100.1:0-17979 GCF_042730435.1 Nocardioides sp. NPDC059952
GTTGTTACCCCACGCCACTAACCCCAATATGGGGCCCGCCTTTGGGTTTGGTGGGCTCCTTTCTTGCCCTCCGGGCCCCCACACAACTACCGACTCGGCCGACAGAACTACCGATTCGGCTGGGGTCAGTCGCCGAGGCCGCGGGCCTTGAGGGCGTCGCCGGTCTCATGGGCGCGGGCGACGACGCGGATGACGAAGGGCGTGAGGTACGCCCTGGGGGACCGGCCGAGGCCACGGGCTCGGGCGGCGTCGCGGGTCTCGACGCCCAGGGCGAGGGTGCCGGGGAGGGCCTGGATGGCCATCGCGATCGTGAGCGCGACCCGCTCGGGGTCGAGCCCGACGCGGCGGAGCGGGCCGATCCAGCGGACCACGGCGTCGAGGGTCTCGGTCGTCGGTGTGGTCACGGTCAGAGTGAGGGCCAGCAGGGCGAGCGAGACGAGGTCGAGCAGGGACTCCAGCGCCCGGTCGAAGGTGAACAGCCACCACTGGAGCAGCGCGACGAGCACGGCGATGATCAGCACGGCGCGCAGCGCCCGCGCGGTCGCGGCCAGGTCGAGCCGGCCGATGAGCGCGAACACGACGGCCACGACGAGGAACCCGACCGCGATGAGCGGCCCGCGCAGCGCCACGATGGCCACGCTGAGCACGGCCAGGCCCAGCAGCTTGGCGCCCACCGGAAGCCGGTGCAGCACGGTGTCGCCCGGGCGGTAGAGCCCGACGGTCATGCTCACGCCTCGACCGTCCTCACGTAGTGCTTGACGGCGGCGTCGGCGTCGCCGTCGTAGCAGACCCGGCCGTCCTCGACGACGAGGACGCGGTCGCAGCGGCGGACGAGGTCGAGGTCGTGGGTGACGAGGACCAGCTGCTGGGGCAGTGAGAAGAGCAGGTCGCCGACCATGCGGGTGTTGCGCAGATCGAGGAGGGTGGTCGGCTCGTCGGTGACCAGCACGTCCGGTGAGGTGGCGAGCACGCCGGCCAGGGCGAGCAGCTGCCGCTGGCCCCCGGACAGGGCATGCACGCTCACCTCGGCACGCTCGGCCAGGCCGAAGCGGGCCAGGGTCTCGAGGGCGAGCTCCCGGCGGCGTACGCGATCCTTCACCGTCCGGCGCAACGACAGCTCGACATCCTCGACGCAGGTCGGCATCACCAGTTGGGCGGCGGGGTCGGTGAACGTGAACCCGACACGCCGGCGTACGGCGGCGCCCTTGCGGGCCACGTCGAGGCCGCCGACGGAGACGCTCCCCGCGCTGGGTGCGACCAGGCCGTTGATCATCCGAGCGAGGGTCGACTTGCCGGAGCCATTGCTTCCGACGATCCCGATCCGCTGCTCGGTCAGGGTCAGGGTGGTGGGCTGCAGGATGGTGCGCTCGCCGCCGAGATCCGGGGACTCGACCCGGACCTCGGCGGCCTCGAAGCGGATCTCAGGCACGTCGGGCGAGCAGCTTCGGGAAGGCGCGGTGGACCTGGGAGGCGACGACCGCAGCGACCGCGGCCTTGATGAAGTCACCGATCCAGTAGGGGGCGTCGAAGACCGCCGCCTCCGGCAGGCTGACATGGAGCACGATGGCCATCCCGATGATGCCGCCGACGTGGTTGATCACGACGCCGACGACACAGGCGGCGAAGACGAGGAGGGGGTTGGTGCGGCGGGTGCGCAGGACGTACTTCACCAGCAGGCCGACGGCGAGCACCATGAGCGGGAAGGACCACAGGTAACCGCCGGTCACGCCGACGAAGACGCCGGGCCCGGCGGCATGGCCGGCGAAGACGGGGAGGCCGGCGACGCCGAGGAGCAGGTAGAGCACCACGGCGGCGGTGCCGCGCAGCGGGCCCAGCAGGGCGCCGGTCAGCAGGAGCGCGAAGCCCTGCAGTGTCAGCGGTACGCCGGCGCCGCCCATCGGGATGGCGGCGAGGTAGGAGCAGACCGCGATCAGGGCCGCGAACGCGGCGATCAGTGCGAGGTCGGTGGTGTCGAGCCGCGACGACCTGGTCGCCGGGGTCTCGTCGGTGGTCGTGGGGGACTCGGTCATACTCGCTCCTGCGTACTCAGACCTGAACCTTGGTCAGGTGAACGGTGTTCAGGTTAAGGTCGACGTACGTCTTCGTCCACTTCGTCCCACCACCCGGCCCCTGGGAGCAACATGCGATACCGCCGTGAGGACGTCGTCGCCCGCGCGCTGCAGGTCCTCGACGACTACGGTCTCGCCGACCTGACGATGCGCCGTCTGGGCACCGAGCTCGGCGTCCGCCCAAGCGCGCTCTACCACCACTTCGCGAACAAGCAGTCCCTGCTGGCCGCGGTGGCCGACGAGATCCTGCTCCGCGGCCGGCACGAACCGTCGGGACCCTGGGACGTACGCGTCACCGGCATCTGCACCGACCTGCGTGACTCGTTGCTCGCCTACCGTGACGGCGCCGAGGTCGTCGCCACGGTCTGGGCCTTCGGGCTGGGCGCGACCCAGCCCCACGACGACCTCGTCGCGGCGCTGAGCGACGGCGGCCTGGGTGATCTCGCCCCCGTCGCCGCCCGCACCCTGCTCCACTTCGTCTACGGCCACGCCGTCGACGAGCAGACCCACCTCCAGGCCGCCGCCGCGGGCGCCATCGAGGACGACGTACGCGACACCGACGACTTCGTCACCGGTCTGGGCCTGATCGCTGCCGGGATCTCGATGGCCAAGGTCGTCCGCGAGGCCTCCTCGAACAGCTGACAACCGCCGCCGAGGCGTCACTCGCGTCGGCCGAGAGGTCGCTGGCGTCGGCCGAGAGGTCACCGGCATGCCATCTCGGCCGACGGCAGTGACGCTTCGGCCGACCGGGGTGACGCCTCGGCAGGTCAGTCGCCGGCGCTGAGGGCGTCGACCTCCGCGCCGTGCAGCTCGGCGAGCATCACGGCGCCGGCGAGGTCGAGCTTCGTGGCGCGCAGCGACGCCACGGTGAGATCGACGCGGTCGAGATCGGCGCCGCGGAGATCGGCGCCGTGCAGCGTCGTCTCCTGGAGCGTCGCTCCGTCGAGGCGGGCGTCTCGAAGCACCGCGTCGGTGAGGTCGGCCAGGGACAGGTCGGCGTCGCGCAGGTCCAGCCCGGACAGATCGAGCCGGGCCAGGTTCGCGCCGCGCAGCGAGACCCCGCGCCAGACGCCGCCGCTCACCTTCAGCGGCCGCAGCGTGCAGCCCGAGAACTCGCTCCCGCTGAGCTTGCAGCCCTCGAAGGTCGAGTCGAAGAAGTTCGTACGCCGGAAGTCACAGCCGACGAACGCCGAGCCGACATGGGTGGAGGCGTTGAACCGGCCGCCGTGGAAGGTGCAGTTCTCGAAGAGCGCCGCCGACGTCGTCGCCTCGGTGAGATCGACATCGGTGAAGACGCAGTCGACGAACCGAGCCCCGGTGAGCTCGGCCGCGTACCAGTCCTCGTTGCGGAAGTGCTCCTCGGTCGCCTCGGCGGGTGGGTTCGACATGGCGCACACCCTGCCACCCGCCGCCGACAACCCCGCCACCGACAACTCAGTCGTGCTGGGTGAACCACTCGTCGAGCAGGGGCCAGGTGTGGTCCCGGGCGGCGCGGCCGGTGAGGAGGCCGAGATGGCCGCCGGGGACGATCTCGAAGCGGAGCTCCTCGGCGCCGGTGAGCAGGTCGACCAGCGGCCGGACGGCGGCGACGGGGCCGATACCGTCGTTGGCGCCGGCGACGACGAGCGTGGGCTGCTTGACGTCGCGCAGGTAGACGGAATGGTCGTCGCTGAGGTCGATCTGCCCGCTGAACAGCGCATTCGTTCGGAAGAAGTGGTGATAGAGCTGCCCGAACGTACGCCCCGGGTAGGCGATGATGTTGTCGGTGAACCGGTCGACCGCCTCGAGCTGGGCGAGGAACTCACGGTCGGCCAGGTTGGACAGCTTTGCGACCGGCTTGGTGAACATCTTGTCGACCGAGGAGATCTGGAAAGCCCACCTGACCAGCGGCTTCGGGACCCCGCCGAAGGCCTGGTAGGCCGTGGTGACCAGGTTGCCCGGCGGCAGGTTGAGCAGCGGCCGTAGCGGCGCGATCAACGGCACCTGACGTACGTCGCAGGGCGAGCCGAGCACCGCCAGCGAGGCGATCGGGAGGTCGGGGGAGTCGGCGGCGGCGAGCATCGTGAAGATCCCGCCCAGCGACCAGCCGACCACGTGCACCGGCCGCCCGCCCGCGTGCTCGGAGACCGACCGGATCGCCTCCGGCACGACGTGCGCGATCCAGTGCTCGATACCGAGGCTGCGGTCGGCGAAGTTCACCTCGCCGTACTCGACCAGATAGGTCGGCCGGTCCGTCCCCACCAGGTGCTCGACGACCGAGCAGCCGCGCCGCAGGTCGTAGCAGATCGCCGGCGCTGCGAGCGGCGTGACCAGCAGCACCGGGTCGCCCTCGGGAGTCTCGCCCGCCGCCGGCCGGTAGTGGTAGAGCTCGCGCCGGGTGCCGTCGTCGATCAACGTACGCGGCATCGGCCGCAGGTCGGCGAGCCCGCCGTAGAGCAGCGAGTGCGCGACGTTCCCCGCCGCGGCGCCGACCGTGGTGGCGATCGAAGCGGCAGCTTGTCGGGGGTGGGGAAGGATGGCCATTGTGGGATCAACGTATCCCGCTGATCGAGGTCACGGCGGGAGCAGCGCACGCCGCGTGTGACGTCCGTTACCTCGTCGCCGGGGCGATCAGGTCGAGGGTCCAGGTCTGGCCGACGAGATCGTGGCCGAAGCTGTGGTGCTTCTCCTCGTCGGAGAGGACGAAGCCGTACGCCTCGTAGATCCGGCGAGCGGAGGCCAGGATGTCGTTGGTCCACAGGGTGACCTGCTGATATCCCGTCGAGCGGGCGAAGTCGAGGCACGCCTCGACCAGGCGCGAGCCCACCCCGTGGCCACGGGCCGCGGCGGAGACCAGCAGGATCCGCAGCTTGGCGACGCCGGGCTGCTCGCCGGAGACCAAGAGGATGCAGCCGGCGCGCCGGCCGTCGACCTCGGCGATCCAGGCAGCCTCCCTCGCGGGGTCATGGTCGGCGGCGAAGTCGGCCACGATCCGGGCGACCAGCGCCTCGAACTCGGTGGTCCAGCCGAACTGCTCGGCATAGATCTCGCCGTGGGTCATCACCATCCAGCCCAGGTCGCCGGGACGGTCGGCGCGGCGGACGTTCACCCGCGCGCCTCGCTCTGTGTGTGTCATCTGACCTCCTACTGACACGACTGTTTCAGTAGGAGTTATGCTAGGCCCATGAGCACACCGGAGCCAACTCCTTCGGCCCGCAAGACCGAGCTGCTCGAGGCTGCCTACGCCTACGCCCTCGAGCACGGTCTCGCCGATCTCTCGCTGCGCCCGGTGGCCGCGGCGATCGGCTCGAGCCCGCGCGTGCTGATGTTCCTGTTCGGCAACAAGGACGGGCTGGTCAAGGCGCTGCTGGCCCGCGCGCGATCCGACGAGCTGGCGATGATCGAGCCCCTGAACGGCGCAGCCACCGGCCTGCCCGAGGCGACCAGACACGTCTGGACCTGGCTCGCCGCCGAGGACCACCGCCCGCTCCTACGCCTGTGGGCCGAGGCGTACGCGCGCTCCCTGGTCGAGCCCGACGGCCCCTGGGCCGGCTTCGCCGAGTCGACCGTCAACGACTGGCTGGGCGTGCTCGCCGCCTGCCAGCCGGAGTCCGAGCAGACCACCGAGCACGGCCTCGTCCGCCGCACCCTCGCCCTCGCCACCCTCCGCGGAGCCCTCCTCGACCTGCTCGCCACCGGCGACGTCGAGCGCGTCACCGCCGCCGTCGAGCTCCAGGCAGGGATCCTCGGCAGCTCAGCCGAGCTCTGACACGAGCCGCTCGCACTCGGCGATCAGCCGCTCCCGGAGCGGGGCGGCGCGCTCGGCGAAGGCGCGCTGGGCGGCGGCGTACTCCTGCTTCCCGGCGGCGGTCTCGATGCGGATCGGGTCCAGGTCGAGCTCGGCGAGGTCGTACGGAGCGGCCTTCATGTCCATCGTGCGGATGTCCCAGGCGAGCTCGAAGCAGTCGGCGACGAGGTCGGAGGAGACCAGCGGCGAGAGCCGGAAGGCGTGCTTGTAGAGGTCCATGTTGCCGTGCAGGCACCCCGGCTGCTCGAAGGCAGAGCGGTCGTCGGATCGCGGCGAGAGGGTGTTGAGCGGGGCCGCCGGGGGAGTGAAGAAGCGGTACGCGTCGAAGTGACTGCACGCGATGCGGTGCGACTCCACGACCCGGTCGGTGCCGGCGGCCCCCAGCCGGAGAGGCCAGTCGGCGTGGCGTACCTGCTCCGGGGTCAGCCGGTAGACCATCGCCCACTCGTGGAGGCCGAAGCAGCCGAAGTTGCCCTCACGACCAGAGGTGGCCCGAAGCAGCTTCAGGAGCGTCTCGATCAACAGGCGCTTGTCGGCGAGGAAGCCGGCCGAGACGGTGCCGTCGGCGTAGCCACGCAACGACGCGTACTCCGAAGCGTCCGACAGCGTCACCCCGAACCCCGGGTGCCAGCGCAGCAGCTGGGCGGGCCGGTAGGAGTAGTAGGTGAACAGAAAGTCGTTGACCGGGTGCTTGACCCGGGCGCCGCGGCGGGCGAGATGCGGCTCGACGTAGGGCGCCAGACGTGCGCGGTGGGCGTCCGCGCGAGCGGTCCACTCCGAACGCGACAGCACCTCCACGACGTACAAGCCTACGAAGGCAGCGCATAGTGAAGTGAATCGTGGCGACGGGTCCGGATAGGCTCAGCATGTGCGCATCGCCAGATTCACGACCAAGGGTGGCGAGCCCCAGTTCGGCGTCGTCATGGGGGACCTCGACGGCTACGGCCAGCTCAGCGAGGACGCGACCGTCGTCGCGCTCCAGGGCGACCCGCTGTTCTCCGGGGTCAACATCACCGACCAGGTCCACAAGTTCGAAGACGTCAAGCTGCTCGCGCCGGTGATCCCGCGCAGCAAGGTGGTCGCGGTCGCCCGCAACTACGCCAAGCACGCGGCCGAGCTCGGCAACGAGGTTCCGGCCGAGCCGCTCTTCTTCATCAAGCCGAACACCGCGGTCTGCGGCCCCGGCGACACGATCCAGCGCCCAGCAGGAGTCGAGGACCTCCACTTCGAGGGCGAGCTCGCGATCGTGATCGGCCGGATCTGCCGCGACGTCCCGGAGGCGAAGGTGAAGGACGTCATCTACGGGATGACGGTCGCCAACGACGTCACCGCGCGCGACGTCCAGCGGCGGCTCAAGCACTTCTCCCAGGCGAAGGGCTACGACACCTTCTGCCCGCTCGGTCCCTGGATCGAGACCGACGTCGAGCCGGAGCAGCTCGCCGCCGGCGTACGCATCCAGACCTTCCTCAACGGGGATGTCGTCCAGGACGGGTCCACGAAGGACCTCGTCCACGACATCCCGAAGCTGATCGCCCACATCAGCAGCGTCATGACGCTGCTGCCGGGCGATGTGATCCTCACCGGCACCCCCGAGGGTGTCGGCCCCATGGAGCCCGGCGACGAGATCGAGATCTTCGTCGAGGGGCTCGGAGCTCTGACGAACAAGGTGGCACAGCGTTGACTGGCAATGATTTGACCGGGACCCTCGACCCGAAGGACTACCGCGTCCGGATGGCGCCCAGCCCGACAGGCTCGCCCCACGTGGGTCTGGTCCGGACCGCCCTGTTCAACTGGGCCTTCGCGCGCCACCACGGTGGCACCTTCGTGTTCCGCATCGAGGACACCGACAAGGCGCGCAACACCCAGGAGTCCTACGACGGGCTCATCGACCTGATGCGCTGGCTCGGTCTCGACTGGGACGAGGGCGTCGAGGTCGGTGGCCCCTACGGCCCCTACCGCCAGTCGGAGCGCTCGGAGATCTACGCCGACGCCCTCGGCCGCCTGCGCGCCTCCTCCCATGTCTACGAGTGCTACTGCACCGGCGAGGAGACCACCGCCCGCTACGAGCAGCGCCTGGCCGCCTACAAGGCCGCGAAGGCCGAGGGGATCAAGGGCGAGGCGCCGGCGCAGGGGTACGACAACCACTGCCGTGACCTGAGCGAGGACCAGATCAAGGCGTACGAGGCCGAGGGCCGTTCCTCGGTCCCGCGGTTCCGCATGCCCGACGGCTCGATCACGTTCAACGACCTCGTCCGCGGCGAGGTGACGTTCGAGACCAAGCACGTCCCCGACTACGCGCTCGCGCGCGCCAACGGCGACCCGCTCTACACGCTCACGGCGCCGGTCGACGACGCCACCATGAACATCACCCACGTCTTCCGCGGCGAGGACCTGCTCTCCTCGACCCCTCGGCAGATCGCGCTCTTCGACGCGTTCGTCGAGGTAGGCCTGGCCGAGCGTGCTCCCGCGTTCGGCCACCTGCCCTACGTCATGGGCCAGGGCAACAAGAAGCTCTCCAAGCGCGACCCGGAGGCGCACGCGCTGAAGTACCGCGAGGAGGGGTTCCTGCCCGAGGGGCTGCTCAACTACGTGGCGCTGCTCGGCTGGGCGATCGCGGCCGACCGCGACATCTTCACCATGGAGGAGATGGTCGAGGCCTTCGAGATCCACGACGTGGTCAAGAACCCGGCCCGCTTCGACGTCAAGAAGGCGGAGGCGATCAACGCCTCCCACATGCGGCTGCTGCCGGTCGAGGAGATCACCCACCGGGTGATTCCCTACCTCAAGGCCGACGGCGTCATCGGCGACCCGGTGCACGACGCCGACGCGCAGATGCTCGAGGCCGCGATGCCGCTGGTCGCCGAGCGGATCAACAAGCTCGGCGAGGCCTCCGACATGCTGCGCTTCCTCTTCGTACCGGAGGCAGACTTCGCGCTCGACGAGGAGGACGCCGCCAAGCTGCTCGACGAGGAGGGCCTGGGCGTCGTCCGGGCTTCGCGCGACGCGCTCGTGGGTCTCCACACGTGGTCGACGGCCGAGATCCAGGACGCGCTGACCGCGGCCCTGATCGACGGTCTCGGGCTCAAGCCGCGCAAGGCGTACGGCCCGGTGCGGGTCGCGGTGACGGGTAAGCGGATCAGCCCGCCACTGTTCGAATCCATGGAGCTGCTCGGTCGGGAGCGTACGCTGGGCCGCCTGAAGGCGGTTCTCGGGAAGGGCTGAACGTGGCAGGACGGGCAGGATGAGCACGGTCATGGAGCCGCCCTCGGGACTGGCGTACTACCAGGTGCAGCGCAGCGGGCGCAGCGGCTGGGGGCGGCCCCTGGTCGGACTCATCCTGATCGGGCTGTGTGTCTTCTTCGTCTCGCCGGCGGTGGTGCTGGTCGGGTTCGAGCTCTTCTTCAGGCTCACCGGCAACGACGTAGCCACCGCGATGCCAGCGGTCTCCGATGTGGAGGTCGTCACCCCGGAGTCGCTGGCGTTCCTGCTGTTGTCGTTGGCCGGGGCGATCCCGGCGGCGATGCTCCTGTGCTGGGCGCTGCACGGTCTGCGGCCGGGCTGGCTGGCCTCGGTCGAGCGACGGATCCGCTGGTCGTGGCTGCTGCAGTGTCTCGGGATCGCCGCGATCACCATGGTGGTCACCGTCATCGTCGCCTCCCGGCTGCCGATCCCGGGCGACGACCTCGGCCCCAGCACGCTCAACCCCTACACGAGCACCATGCGCGACTTCGTGCTCGTGATCGTGCTCCTCACCCCGCTGCAGGCGGCGGGGGAGGAATACCTCTTTCGCGGCTACATCTTCCAGACCTTCGGGTCGCTCTTCGGCGGGATGGCGGGCGCCCGGACCGTCTCGGTGACGATCACCGCGCTCCTGTTCGCCTTCGCCCACGGCTCCCAGGACCTGCCGCTGTTCCTGGACCGGTTCGCCTTCGGCATCGTCGCCGGCATCTGTGTCATCGCCACCGGGGGCATCGAGGCGGGCATCGCGATGCATGTCCTCAACAACTTCGTCAGCCTCGGCATGGCGGTGGCCTTCGGCGACATCTCGACGGTGCTCAACACCACCGAAGGGTCGTGGTGGCGGATCCCGGTCACCTTGGTCCAGTCAGGCGTCTTCCTGGCGCTCACCGTGTGGGCTGCGCGGTCGGTGGGCCTCTCGACCACGACGAAGAGCACGTGAAGTGGGCCGAAGGGCGTGCCGATTTCGTCGCCCGGGGGCCTCGCCGGTAATGTTCACTCTCGGTTCGAGGGAGAAATCCTGAGGGCCGAATCGTCCTTGTGAAGCTAAGTCGAGCAAGGCGATGGGCTATGGTGTAATTGGCAACACGACTGGTTCTGGTCCAGTTATTCTAGGTTCGAGTCCTAGTAGCCCAGCGGATCCTCTCCGGAGGATTTGGGAGTCACCGAAGCGGTTCGCTAAGGTTTCACCCGCTGCAAGCCCCCGTCGTCTAGCGGCCTAGGACGTCGCCCTCTCACGGCGGTAACGCCGGTTCAAATCCGGTCGGGGGTACAACGCAGGAAGAGCCTCGAGTCACTGACTCGGGGCTCTTCGTCATTTCTCTGTGTTGTGCGGTGCAACGCTTCGGGTTCGTGCGGTCAGGTATGGGCAGAACCGCCGTACGGAGGAGAACTCGATGGACGATCGTGAGCTCGACGGGTTGCTGAATGCGGCCGCACCACGACTGGGCGACGGCGAGGCCGCGCTGGCTCGAGAGCTGGCGACAGCTGTCGCACGCGGCGCGGGGGTCGGTGACCAGATGTTGCCCAGGCAGAGGCGGCGACGGCGCCCGTACGTCATCGGAGGGGTAGCGATCGGGGCGTTGGTGCTCAGCGCCGCGATGACACAAGACGCGTGGATGATGAGCGTGCCGCCACATATGACCATTGAGTCAGGCGGGCAGCGTCTGTATGAGCCGATCGAGTTCGTCGCGACCTGGGGCAGCGGCGAGCAGCGTACGTGTCAGCTCTTCCTCGAGTTCCGTGATCTTGATGAGGGCGAGATGGAGGAGGTCGCCGCGTATGTGCGCACCAAGGACTGGAGTGCGTGGAACGACGATCTCAGCGATGCGGCGACCGACGACTCTCCTGGCCTCGAGGACAGGTTCCGTGCCGAACTGAAGGGCGTCGTCCCCGAACTGGGCGAACCGGTCGATGACGCGCCGCGACTGACGGGATATGGCACGAGTTGCGAGGCCGGCGAGTGAACGCCCGGCAGGTGGCATCGGACCTAGATCGCGGCGGCCTCTCGGCCGGTGAACTCGGCGACTGGCTGGTATCGATCGCGCCCACCCTTCTGGCCTATTTCGTACGGCGGGTGGCGCCCGCGGAGGACGCGGCCGACCTTCTCGGCGAGACGCTGCTTCTGCTGTGGCGGCGGTCCGACGCGATCCCGAACGATCCCGACGACGCTCGGATGTGGGCGTTCGGGGTCGCCCGCAACGTGCTGCGCGGGCATCGACGTACGAACCAGCGACGATCCGCGCTGGCCCGCAGGTTGCGACTCGAGCTGTCGTCAGCTGATGAGTTGGTGCACCCCGCCGATGAGCGCGTACTGGATCTGCGCGCGGCGATCGACTGGCTCAAACCGATCGACCAGGAGATCCTGCGGCTCGTGCATTGGGACGGCCTCAGTCTGGTCGAGACGGCGGCCGTGGTCGGCATGCGAGAGGGGACGGTGCGGAGCCGGTATCACCGGGTGCGCGCTCGGCTGAGGCGGCAACTCGGTTGAGGTCTCGATTGAGAGATTCGGCGGTCGTTCGGGTAGTGTTTTCTCTCGTCAGCGGGACCGAATTGGTGCTGATGGCAGTGCAAGCCCCCGTCGTCTAGCGGCCTAGGACGTCGCCCTCTCACGGCGGTAACGCCGGTTCAAATCCGGTCGGGGGTACAACGCACGAAGAGCCCCGAGTCACTGACTCGGGGCTCTTCGCACTCCTGCTCTGTGGCTACGAGCTGGATCCGGTGCTGGGCGCCGGGCTGCTGGTGGGGGCTCTGCTGCTCCTCTGCGGTGCCGGGTTCGGGGTCGTGGCGCGCAGGCGCCGCGGCGAGCGCTGACGCATCCGCAGCGAAACTCCTCGCGTGGGGGCTGCGCCGGGTCCGATGGGTGCGGAAGCCGACGGTGCGGTGGTCAGGGCGACTCGGGCTCGTGCCCGGCGAGGGCGGCATCCGTCGCCGGGCGCCGGGTCGTGCGCCGCCACAGCGCGATGGCCACCAGCCCCGCGAGCGCCGGGACGCCCAGGGTGTAGACCCGCCAGATGACGAGGGCCGCGAGCGCCGGGGCCTCCACGGCATGTCCGCCGCTCTGGACCAGTGCGGCGATGATGAGTGAGTCGACGATCGCGATGCCACTGAAGGGCAGGATCGTCAGTGGAAACGCGAAGCTGTAGGCGATGGCGATGTCGACGACCCCGACCTCGGCGGCGGACACGCCCACGAACCGCAGGCAGGACACCACGATGACCAGGTCGGCCAGCACCATTGCGACGACCCCGACCAGCGACCGCGGGAAGCCGTAGCGGACGCGAGCGGAGATGTGGCCCCGGAAGTCGATGCAGCTCTGCGCCCAGCGTTCGGGGTCGACGCTGTGCCGAATCCTGCCGACGATCCGGCCGGCGTGGATCCCAAAAGCGCGCGCGAGCGCATCGCTGTGGAGCACCACCAGCACACATGCAGCAATCGCGGCGGAGATCAGCAGGCTGAGCAGGTCGGCCCAGCGATAGGAGAAGTCGCCGCCGATCATCACGAGCATGATGAAGCCGACCAGCGGCAGCGCGAACCGCACCATCATCACGGTCACGGTGTTCATGGTCGCGCCCGCCAGGCCGCGGGCCGCCGAGACTCCCCACGAGGTGAACATCGCCACCCGCATCGCATAGTCGGCAGGTGCCGGGGCAATCGTCGCCATCAGAATGGCGCCGAGATCGTTCTGCGTCGCGCGACCCAGCGACACGTTCTCGATGTAGAAATGCAGCGGGCTGGCCTTGAACAGCTGGCGTGCGGCAACCATCATCAGCAGGATCAGTGGCTGCCACCACGTCAGATGGCTCAATCCGTCCCAGACCGCGGGCCAGTCGACTATGCCGACCCTGTCGATGATCACGACCGCGATCACGACGGCGGCGACGAGTATCAAGAGCCGCGTCAAGCGTCGTCTTGACCGCGAGCTGAGCGTCGGCATGCTGGCCACATTACGGTCGTCGCTGTCGAAGGGCTAGCAGGTCAGGTGGCCCTTCGCGCCGGAGATCATCGGCCGCACGCTAGAGATCGAGCTGCATCCAGGTGACGTCATGCCAGGCGTCGAACTTCCACCCGATCCGGCGGTACGTCCCGACCTCGGTGAACCCGAAGGAGCGATGGATCCCGATGCTGGCATCGTTCGGGATCGCGATCCCGGCCAGTGCCCGGTGGTAGCCGCGCTCTTTCAGGACCGGGAAGAGGGCCGCGTACAGGGCCTTGCCGGCGCCGTTTCCGCGCCGGTCCTGGTCGAGGTAGATGCTCACGTCGCAGGCCCAGCGGTAGGCGGCGCGGGTGCGGTGCTGGGTGGCGTACGCGTAGCCGAGGACCTGCGGGCCGGTTTCGCCCTCGGTCTCCAGGACGAGCCAGGCGTGCTCCTTCTGGGCAGCCCTGATGCGGTCGGCCATCTCCTCGGTCGACGGCGGTTCGGTCTCGAAGGAGATGACGGTGTCGCGGACGTACGGCTCATAGATCGCCGCGCAGGCGGCCGCGTCCGCGGGCGTCGCGTGGCGAATGGTCCAGGCAGAAGACATGTCTCCTATAGTAGTCATGTGGCTGACGATAGTGACAAGTTTGGTGAGGCCCTGGCGTCCAACATCAGGTCGGCGCGGGAGTCGCTCGGGATGACCGTCGCGGGCCTCGCGGAGGCGTCCGGGGTCTCCCGAGCGATGATCTCGAAGATCGAGCGGGGCGAGGCACAGCCGACCGCGGTCCTGCTCACCCGCCTCTCCGGGGCGCTGGAGCTGACCCTGTCCGAGCTGATCGCGCGGGCCGAGGGGGATGCCGTGCGCGTAGCCCGGCGCTCGGAGCAGACCGAGTGGACGGATCCCGAGACCGGCTATGTACGCCGCGCTGTCTCGCCGCCCGCGCGCGGGATCCTGGAGCTGGTCGAGGTGGAGTTCCCGGCCGGTGCGTCGGTGGCGTCGCCCGCTTCGGCGTACCACTTCAAGGAGCAGCAGATCTGGGTGCTCTCGGGGCATCTGCGGTTCGTCGAGGGTGACCTCGTCCACGAGCTCGACGCGGGTGACTGCCTACAGCTGGGGCCGCCTGCCGACTGCGTCTTCGTCAACCCGACCGACGAGCTCTGCCGCTACCTGGTCGTGATCGGCAAGCGGCGCGGCTGAGTCACACCGGGTTTCCCCTGCTCCAGACCTTGTGGGTGAGGGGAACCCCGGGGCGGTAGGCCAGGTGCTTGGCGGTGGGGGCATCGAGCGCCTGCAGATCGGCGCGGCCACCCTCGCTGATCCGTCCCGTCGAGTCGTCGAGGCCGAGCGCCGTGGCGCCGCCGACCGTCGCCGCCCACAAGGCCTCCTCGAAGGTCAGCCGCTGCTGGAGGACGGCGGTGGCGACGCAGAACCCCATCGAGGTCGTGAACGACGAGCCGGGGTTGCAGTTGGAGGCGATCGCGATCGTGGCGCCGGCATCGACCAGGTCGCGAGCGGGCGGGAACGGCTCGCGGGTGGAGAGGTCGCAGGCGGGCAGGATCGTGGCGACTGTGTCGGACCCCGCGAGCGCCTCGATGTCCTTCGGGCTCAGGTGGTTGCAGTGGTCGACGCTCGTCGCGCCCATCTCGACGGCCAGCCGAACGCCGCCTGACTCGCCGAGCTGGTTGCCATGGAGCTTGACGCCGAGTCCCGCTGCGCGGCCGGCCTCGAGGATCTCGCGGGACTCCTCGACGTCGAAGGCGCCCTGCTCGCAGAAGACGTCGATGTAGGTCGCATGAGGCGCCACAGCGGCGAGCATCGGGCCGGTCACGAGGTCGATGTAGGCGCGACGGTCCACACCCGCCGGGACGACGTGCGCGCCCAGGTAGGTGACCACCTCGGCGTGCTCGGCGCTGATCCGGGCAAGGCGCTGCTCGGTCGCGACGTCGAGGCCGTAGCCGGTCTTGGCCTCGATCGTCGTGGTTCCGCCGCGGTATGCCTCCTCGCGCAGCCGACGCGCCCGCGCCCGGAGGTCGTCGTCGGTGGCGGCCCGGGTCGCATCGACCGTACGCATGATCCCGCCGGCCTCGTAGGGCCGGCCGGCCATCCGGTCGATGAACTCCTCGGCGCGGTCACCCATCGAGACCAGGTGGGTGTGGGAGTCGACCCAGCCGGGGAGCACCGCACGACCGCCGAGGTCCTCGTGGGAGTCGGCGGCGGGAGCCCGGTCAGCAGGGCCGATCCAGGCGACGCTGCCGTCCGCGACCACCAGCGCCGCGTCGTGGAGGGTGCCGTGCTCCTCGGTGTGGGTGGTCAGCTCGCCGATGTTGGTCAGCAGCACGCTCATCTGAGCTCCTTCAGTGCTTCGGTCAGCAGGTACGCCGGGTCGCGGCCGTCGGTCAGGCGGCCGTGCTCCGCCACGAGGCGCCCGCCGACGACGACCGTGGTCACGTCGGTGGCGGTGGCCACCAGGGCGAGCTGGTCGAGGGCGGCTCCGGTGGTGCGTACGGAATCGGGGTCGAGCTCGACCAGGTCGGCGCAGGCCCCGACCCGGAGGCCGCCGGGGATGCCGGAGGCGGCGTAGCCGGCGCTCGTGCGGGCGGTTTCGAGGTCGCCGGGTGAGAAACGTCCGCGCTGTCGGCTGCGGAGCCGTTCGCCGGCCTCCAGACCGCGCACCTCGAGCCAGGGGTCGATGACGGCGTTCTGGTCGGAGCCGAGCGCGATCCGCACTCCTGCCTCGGCGAGCTCGCGCGCGGGGCCGATGCCGTCACCGAGGTCGGCCTCGGTGGTCGGGCACATCACCACGCCCGCACCGGATCCGGCGATCAGCGCCATGTCGTCGTCGGTCAGATGGGTCGCGTGGACCAGCCAGGTGCGCGGCGCGAGAGCGCCGGCGTCGGCGAGGACCTGGGTGGGCGTCCGGCCGTAGCTCGCCAGGGACTGCTCGTTCTCCGCGGGCTGCTCGGAGAGATGGACATGGAGGGGCGCATCGGCGGGCAGTCTCTCGACGACGAGCGCGATGTCGTCGGGGGAGACGGCGCGTACGGAGTGGATGGCCGCGCCGACCGTCTGCTTCGTCTCGTGGAGCCGGTGCCAGCGCTCGAGCCAGGCCTCGGCGGTGCCGTCGCCGAAGCGTCGCTGCTCCGGCAGAAGCTGCTTGCCCGGCCCGCTGGTCAGGTAGAGGGTGTCGAGGAGTGTCAGCCGGATGCCGACGCTGTCGGCCGCCCTGGCGAGCGCGAGGCCGAACGCGTTGGGGTCCTCGTAGGGCGTCCCGTCGGGGCGGTGGTGGACGTAGTGGAACTCCGCGACGGTGGTCCAGCCGGTCACCAGCATCTCGGCGAAGACCGCCTCGGCCAGGCGTTCGTAGGAGTCGGGGGTGAGGCGGTCGGCGACGGCGTACATCTGCTCGCGCCAGCGCCAGAAGTCACCTCCCTGGTCGTGCGTCCTGCCGCGCAGGGCGCGGTGGAACGCGTGGGAGTGGGCGTTGCCGGAGCCGGCGAGCACGGTGCCGAGGCGGAGGTCGGCGGGCTCGGTGCGCCCGCCCCGGGTGATCGCGGTGATGCGGCCCTCGGCCACCTCGATCACGACGCCGGTGAGCTCGCGGCCCTCGACCAGAGCCCGCTCGGCATGGATCCGGGTCATCTGCGGGGCTCGCTCGCCAGCAGTCGGACGATCTCGGTCAGCGCCTTGGCCCCGGCGCGGCAGTCTTCGTCGGTGGCGGTCTCGTAGGGTGAGTGGGAGACGCCGGTGGGGTTGCGGGTGAAGAGCATCGCGGTGGGGACCTCGGCGGCGAGGATGCCGGCGTCGTGGCCGGCGCCGGTGGCGAGCACGGGGACCCCGCCCAGCGCACCGACGAGGCGTTGTTGCAGGTCAGGGTCGAAGTTGACGGTGGAGACGTAGGACTCCTCGGTCACCTCCAGGGTGCAACCGTGCTCCTGCGCGGCCGCGTGGGACGCGCTCAGGATCTCCTCGAGGAGGGCTCGGGTCTGCGGGTCGGTGTCGCCGCGTACGTCGAGCCAGGCATCCACTCGGGAGGCGATGACGTTGGTGCCGCCCGGGATCGGAACGAGGCGGCCGATCGTGGCCCGGGCGGAGTCGGCACCGTCGTGGGCCGACGCGATGCGCTGGGCCGCCAGGACCGCGGCGGCCATCGCGGCGACCGGGTCGCGACGGTCCCGCATCCGGGTCGCCCCGGCGTGGTTGCCCTCGCCGGAGAAGACCAGCCTCCAGCGCCCGTGGGCCAGGATCGAGGAGGCCACCGCGACCGGCGCCTCGAGATCGGCGAGACCGATGCCCTGCTCGACGTGGAGCTCGACGAAAGCCGCCAGGCTCGCCAGCCGCTCCTCGTCGCGGCCGAGCCCGGCCGGGTCGATCCCGTCGGCCCGGCAGGCCTCGGCGTACGTCACCCCGGCCTCGTCGACCAGCGCGGCGACCTTCGCGCCGGGAAGTGCTCCGGTCATCAGCTTCGACCCGAGACACGCGATGCCGAACCGGGATCCCTCCTCCTCGCCGAACGCGGCGACCGTCACCGGCCGAGCCGGCACGAAGCCCTCCTCCATCAGCGCCGAGACGGCGGCGAGGGAGGAGGCGACGCCGAGCGGGCCGTCGTAGGCGCCCCCGCCCGGCACCGAGTCGAGGTGGGACCCGATCGCGATCGTCCCGTCCCCGCGCGGACCCCAGTGGGCCCAGATGTTGCCGTTGCGGTCGGTCTCGACCTCGAGCCCGAGGCCTGCGGACGTACGCCGGAACCACTCGCGCAGCTCCAGCTCGGCCGGCTCGTAGACATGCCGGGAGTAGCCACCACGCACCGGGTCACGCCCGATGTCAGCGATCTCGGTGAGCAGGGTGACGACGTCGAGTGTCATTCAGGTCCTTGGTTCCGGTCGTTTCGCGGAGGCTGATGTGTTGGTCTCGACACGCCTCCGCCTAGCGGCTCCGGCGGCTCGACCAGCGGGGAAACCGCTGGTCC
>NZ_JBHWLY010000101.1:0-17524 GCF_042730435.1 Nocardioides sp. NPDC059952
GGGCTTGCGGTCAGGGTGCGCCGACTCGCTGGTCTCGGATGGGAGGATGAGCGACGTGGCAACGCAGGGACCGGGACAGCAGAGTCAGAGCAAGCGCATCCAGCGATCTCGCGGCCCGCAGGGGCCGGGGCGGCGGCCGGGTGCCCCCAGGGCGGCCCGCCCGGCGGCGATCGGCGGCATCGATGCGCTGCGCAAGCGGCTGCGTCGGCCCAAGCTCACCGGCCGGGCGATGATGATCATCGTCGTGGCCGCCGTGATGGTGATCTCCTACGCCTCCTCGCTGCGCGCCTACCTGCAGCAGCGCCACGACATCAACGCACTCCAGACCGAGATCGCCGAGCGCAAGGACCACATCAAGCAGCTCGAGGAGCAGACTCGTCGCTGGGAGGACCCCGCCTACGTCCAGCAGCAGGCCCGGGAGCGGTTCGGGTTCGTGATGCCGGGGGAGACGGCGTACGTCGCTCTCGACGAGAACGGCGAGCGCATCCAGACCGAGCCGGAGCTCACCGACCCCGGCAAGGTGGGCAGTGCGGAGCACCCGAAGGCGTGGTGGGACGATGCGTGGGGCTCCGTGCTGCTGGCCGGTGACCCGCCGAAGCAGACAGGAGACGGGCCGGAGTCGGAGATCGACCCGCCCAAGCAGCAGAAGGAAGACTGAGACATGGCCATCGATCCCAAGGATGTGTCCGCGATCACGGCACAGCTGGGACGCGAGCCACGGGGGATCCACGAGATCGGGCACCGCTGCCCGTGCTCGCTGCCCGATGTGGTGACCACCGAGCCGCGGCTGCCCAACGGCACGCCGTTCCCGACGACCTTCTACCTCACCTGCCCGCGTGCCGCCTCGAAGATCGGCACCCTCGAGGGCACCCACGTGATGAAGGACATGGAGGCGCGGCTGGCCGACGACGAGGAGCTCGCCGCCGCCTACGCCAAGGCTCACGAGGCCTATCTCGAGGCGCGCTACGAGCTCGGCGACCCGCCCGAGATCCACGGCATCTCCGCAGGTGGGATGCCGAACCGGGTCAAGTGCCTGCACGTCCTCGCCGGTCAGGCGCTCGCCCAGGGCCCCGGCGTCAACCCGCTCGGCGACGAGGTGCTCGAGCGCCTCGGCGAGTGGTGGAGCTCCGGCCCCTGCGTGGACCTCGAGCTGGAGGACGAGGAACAGTGACCCGGCGGGTTGCTGCCATCGACTGTGGCACCAACACGATCAAGCTCCTGATCGCGACGGTCACCGCCGACGGTCTGAACGAGGACGTACGCGAGGCCCGCATGGTCCGCCTCGGTCAAGACATCGACCGCACCGGTGTGTTCGCGGAAGAGGCCCTGCAGCGTGCCTTCGTGGCCATCGACGAGTACGCCGCGCTGATCCGCGAGCACGGTGTCGAGAAGGTGCGCTTCGTGGCTACCTCGGCCACCCGGGACGCTGCCAACGCGGCGACCTTCATCGACGGCGTACGTGCTCGGCTCGGCGTCACACCGGAGGTCGTCACCGGCACGGACGAGGCGGCGCTCTCGTTCGGCGGCGCGGTCCGCAACCTGCGCGGCACCCATGAGCCGCCGGTGCTGGTGATCGACATCGGCGGCGGGTCGACCGAGCTGATCCTGGGCGACGGCCCAGTGCCGAGTGTCGGCGAGGCGGACAGCATGGACATCGGGTCGGTGCGCCTCCACGAGCGCCACCTGCGCTCCGACCCGCCCACGCGGGAGGAGATCGAGGCCTGCGTACGCGACATCGACGCACACCTCGACGACTGCCCGGTCGACCCGGCCACCGCAAACACCGTGGTCGCCGTCGGCGGCACCATGATCCAGCTGGCCATGGGGTTGCTCGAGCTGGCTGCGTACGACCGCACCGCCACCGACCACGCCGAGGTCGCGCCGGCCGATGTCCACCGGCTCGTCGACCGCCTGCTGGCGATGACCGTCGACGAGCGGCTGGCGCTGCCCTGGATGCACCCCGGCCGGGCCGACGTGATCGCCGCCGGTGGGGTGATCCTCAGCCGGATCCTGAGGCGCTCGCACGTCGAGTCTCTGCTGGTCTCCGAGTCCGACATCCTCGACGGAATCGCCTGGTCCGTTAGAGACTAGGCATGTCGGGGGACTTGATCTGTGTTTGTGGCATCTTGGTGTTTGTCGCCTAGGTCTAAGTTTACCGGCGAATATCCCATCAAACCGAACCAAATGCTGTCTCTCGGAAGGTCAAGAAGTGAAAAAGCTCATCCTGCTTGCCATCGCTGCCGCTGGTGTCGGCGTGCTGGTCAAGAACAAGTCTGAGCAGCTGAAGGCCGGCGCGAACAAGGTCACCCATGACCCGCGCGTCCAGTCGGCCCTCGCGACCGCCTCGGAGAAGGCGGCGCCCATCAAGGAGAAGGCTGCTCCCTATGCCGAGGCCGCCAAGGCCAAGGCCGGTCCCTACGCCGCGACGGTGAAGGAGAAGGCCGGTCCCTACGCGGAGCAGGCCAAGGAGAAGGTCTCGGCCGCGGCCGGGGTCGCCTCCGAGAAGCTGCACCTCAACGGCTCCACGCCGGAGTCCACCCCGGAAGCCGCCTCGGAGCCCGCCGCTCCGGAGTCGACCACCGGCTCGTCCTCGAGCAGCGAGTACGGCGGCTACCCGCCGGCTCCGCCGGCGCCGTCCGCCCCGCAGGCCGGGGTCACCGGTGACCCGCTCACCGACCCGATCGCCCCGGCCGACCCGTACGCCGCCGAGGTCCCGCCGCCCCCGCCGGCCGACCCCGACAAGGCCTCCTACGACGACCTGGGCGGTGGCGACACCGCGGTCAAGCCCACCTCGGAGGGCACGCCCGAGTTCGCACCCGAGCCGGTCGACTCTTCCGAGGAGGAGAAGGACAAGTGGTTCCGCGGCTGAGCCGCGGCACGAAGTAGTCCATCTGAGTCACCCGCGGTCCGCCATCGGCGTGCCGCGGGTGACAATGGATCGGTGACCATCCACGCCATCACCGTCCTGGGACACGACCGCCCGGGGATCATCGCCGACACCACTGCCCGCCTGGCCGGGCTCGGCCTCAACCTCGAGGACTCGACGATGACCCGGCTCCGCGGTCACTTCGCGATGACGCTGCTCTGCGCGGGCGAGGCCACCACGGAGGCCATCCAGGCCGATCTCGAGCCGATCGCGGCCGACGGCACCCTGACGGTCACGGTCTACGAGCTCCCCGAGGAGCAGGCGCCGGCCGGCGCCGGCCAGCTCTTCGTGCTCTCCGTCCACGGTGGTGACCGCCCGGGCATCGTCTCCACGGTGACCGCCGAGATCGCCGCCGTCGGCGGCAACATCACCGATCTGACCACCCGCCTCTCCGGGGACCTCTATGTCGTCGTCGCCGAGCTCGAGCTGCCGGCGGACGCCGACGTCGCAGTGCTCGAGGCATCGATCAAGCGGGTCACCTTGGAGCTCGGCGTCGATGCCACCCTGCGGCCGATCGAGGCCGACGACCTGTGACGATCAATGAACGGGTGCTGTCCTGGACCGAGGCGGAGCTGGGGGTCGAGGGCAAGGTCCTCGAGGTCGTACGCGCCCCCGCCCACGTCCTCTCCGTCCCCGGCAAGGACGTCGACCCGGCGGCTCCCGAGACCGTCCAGCTCGCCGCCGACCTGATCGCCACGATGCGGGTCTCGCCCGGCTGCGTCGGCCTGGCCGCCGACCAGGTGGGCGTCTCGGCCCGGGTCTTCTGCGTCGACGTCTCCAGCCACGTCAAGACGAAGACCCATCACGGCACGTACGTCCTGTGCAATGCCGAGGTCATCGAGGCGAGTCGCAACGAGAAGGCGCGCGAGGGCTGCATGTCCGTCCCCGATCTGACCGGTGACGTGAAGCGGGCCTCCCGGCTGACCGTACGCGGCCAGCTCCCGGTCACCGGCGAGACAGTCGAGATCGTCACCGACGCCTTCGAGGCCCGCTGCCTGCAGCACGAGATCGACCACACCAACGGCCTGCTCTTCATCGACCGCGTCGCGGGCGCCCACGCGCTGCATCAGCGCCAGACGTACTTATGACGCTAAGGTCTGGCTGTTCGCCCCGGTGTCCCAACTGGCAGAGGATGACGACTTAAACTCGTCCAGATGTGGGTTCGAGTCCCACCCGGGGCACCTAACCCCTCGCCGCCGGAAGGGTGCTCCTGCGGTGCGACGGCTCGACACCGCGCCTACTCGTACGTCTCCGGCACGTGCTCCGAGGCGACCCCGCGAAGAGTGATCCCGGCGCCGATCGCGGCGAGGACCAGAACGGTCGCGCCGAGGGCCGCCGCGAGGGCGAAGCCATCGGTGTAGGCGTCGAACGCCTGGCGAAGGAGTGGCTCCGCGATCGCCCGGGGAAGCTCCTGGGCGGCGGAGACCGCTGCACCGATCGTGTCCGCCGCACGCACGCCCGCATCTCCCGCGCCGGGCACCGGGGTCGCGGCCATGGCGTTGCGGTAGCTGGTGCCGGCGAAGGTGCCGAGGACGGCGATGCCGAGGGCACCGCCGAACTCGCTGCTGGTCTCGGCGAGCGCGGACGCGGCCCCGGCTCGCTCCGGCGGAGCGGTCGTGAGCACGAGCGAGGTGACGATCGTGGCTGTCATGCCGACGCCGAGCGTCAGGGTGGTGTACGCGGCGATCAGGGGGCCGACGGAGGAGTCAGGCGTCACCAAGCTGATGGCGGCGAATCCGACCGCGGAGATCAGGAGCCCGATCGTGACGAGCGTCCCGGGGCGGATGGTGCGGGCGAGCAGCGAGGCGATGGCGACGCCGATGAAGCTGCCGGCCACGGTCGGCAGCATCCAGAGCGCGGCCGTGAGCGGAGCCAGGCCGAGGACGGTCTGCATGAAGGTCACCGCGAGCAGGCCCATGCCGGCGGTCGCGAAGACGACGATCGCGTTGGCGATGATGGATCCGCTGAACGCCGGGCGGGCGAACAGGTGGATGTCGATCATCGGATTCGCCGCGGTTCGCTGCCGGAGGACGAAAGCTCCCGCGAAGGCGACGCCGATCACCAATGCAGCGACGGAGCCCACTGCCGCTCCGCTCTCGGCGATCTTCTTCACGCCGTAGATGACCGGGAGGACCGCGGCGAGCGAGAGGGCGGCGCCGAGCAGGTCGAACGGCCCCGGGTCGGGATCGCGCGACTCGCTGATGATGATCGGGGCGGCGATGAGCAGCAGGATCATCACGGGCACGTTGATGAGGAACACCGATCCCCAGTGGAAGTGCTCCAGCAGGAAGCCGCCGACGATCGGCCCGACGGCGATGCCTCCGGTGAAGGCAGCCGTCCAGATGCCGACGGCGGTGCGGCGCTGGTCCTCGTCGAGAAACATGCCTCGGATGAGCGACAGCGTCGACGGGGCGAGGGTCGCGCCACCGAGGCCGAGGAGCGCACGGGCGGCGATGAGCATCTCGGCGCTGGAGGCGAAGGCGGCGAGCACCGACGCGGTGCCGAACGCGACGGCGCCGATCATGAGCATTCGCCGCCGCCCGATGCGGTCGCCGAGGCTGCCCATGGTGATGAGCAGCCCGGCCATCATGAAGCCGTAGATGTCCATGATCCACAGATGCTGGCTGGCGGTGGGCGCGAGGTCGGCGCTGATCCAGGGCGAGGCCATGAACAGCACCGACAGGTCCATCGAGGCGAGCAGGGCTGGGAGCACCAGCACGGTCATGCCGAGCCAGTCGCGCGCTGTTGCGCGAGGGGGAGAGGTGATCGTCATGCCCGCAATGTACATACGTCTAATACATATGTACAAGACGTACGTACGAATCAGCGACTAGGGTGAGGCTCATGGGTCAGCGTCAGGATCTCCTCGCCGGGGCGAAGCAGTGCATCGCCGAGAAGGGTTACTCGCGCACCACCGCGCGAGACATCACCGCCGCCTCGGGCGCGAACCTCGCGGCCATCGGCTATCACTTCGGCTCGAAGGAGGCACTGCTCAACGCAGCCATCCTGGAGTCCTTCGACGAGTGGGGCACCGCGATCGATCAGGCCGAGGTGGCCTCCGCGAGCGGAGAGCCGATCGACCGGCTGGAGAGCTTCCTCACCGGTTTTCTGACGGGATCGGCGCAGCGTCGCGCCATGATCGTGGCGAGCGTCCAGGCCTTCGCCGAGGCCGAGTTCGTGCCGGAGGTGCGCGAGCAGCTCGCCGAGACGTACGAGGACGCGCGGCGCAGCATCGCGGCGATGCTGCTCGGCGTCGATCCGGACAGCGTCGACGAGGCCGGGCGGCAGCTGGGCTCGCTCGCGCTGGCGATCATCAACGGCACGGCGCTGCAATGGCTCATCGACCCGGCAGCGACCTCCTCGGCGGCGGGGCTCACGGCCGCGCTCAGGTCCCTGGTCCGGTCGCACTGACCCGGCCTCGCACGTGTGTCCGATACCTCCTCGCCGATTGTTCTTGGCCGGGAACGAGTTCAGAGGCTCCATCGTTCATTGAGGTATAGCGTGCCTACACTGGCACCACGACACGGCGCCGTCCGGCGCTCGTCAGGCCTTTCGAGGAGAGACCAAACCATGCAGAGCAACAACCCGGTGTTCCGTAGGGCAGAGGGCTTCGGGCAGCCGTCGCACAATGCCTACGGCAACGCGACCTACGGTGGCAACGGTGCTTCGTACGCCGGCTACGGGCAGGACCCGAGCCAGTGGTCGACCGGCGGCCCCGCGGCTCCCACCACGGGCGCCCCCATGACGATCGACTCGGTGGTGCAGAAGACCGCGGTCTCGGTCGGACTCACCGTCCTTGCGGCCATCGCCACCTGGATGCTGACCCCGGAGATCACCTCGGGCGCCAACCTCGGGCCCTTGTACGCCGCGACCGCGATCGGCTCGATCGGTGGACTGATCCTCGGTCTCGTCAACAGCTTCAAGCGAGTGGTCAGCCCCGCCCTGGTCCTCGCCTACGCCGTGCTCCAGGGGATGCTGCTCGGCGGCATCAGCAAGACCTTCGACGCCATGTTCGGCGGCGGCATCGTCGTGCAGGCCGTGCTCGGCACGTTCGCGGCGTTCGCGGGCGTCCTGGCGGCGTACAAGTTCTTCGACATCAAGGTCGGAAACAAGTTCCGGACCTTCATGATGGCCGCTGGCTTCGGCTTCCTCGGCCTCATCCTTCTCGAGGTCGTCCTCGGCATCTTCGGTGCGGGCATGGGGCTGTTCGGGATGGGTGCGATGGGCTTGGTGTTCTCCATCGCCGGCCTGGCTTTCGGAGTCCTCAGCTTGATCCTCGACTTCGACTTCGTCGAGCAGGGCGTCGCCAACCAGCTCGAGGAGCGGGAGTCGTGGCGTGCCGCGTTCGCGCTGACCGCGAGCCTGGTGATGATCTACTTCTACCTGCTCCGCATCCTGGCGATCCTGCAGCAGGACTGATCAGTCGAACCAGAACCGCCCCGCTCCGGATCGGAGCGGGGCGGTTCTCATTTCGCTGGTCTCGACGCCGGCTCGCCGGGCTCGACCAGCGGTGCCTAACCGGCGTGATACGGCTCCGCGAGCGGGGGAGTCTCGGCGGGGCGCTCGCCCCGGCGAGGCTCGCGCTGCTCGTTCTCGAAGGAACGGGCGCGGGCCCAGTTGCGGCCGACGCGGCCACGGGGGCGCGGGGCGGGGTCGATCTCGGTTCCAGGCCGGATGACGGCGCGGAGCGAGGCTGCCGCCAGCGGCATGACCTGCTTGCCGTTGTAGGTCTCCAGGATGGCGTTCTCGTCGCCGACGAGGCCGAGTACCGAGAGCGTCGGTGGCACCAGCACCTCGCCGAGGGCGTGGTAGCCGGCGGCGGAGGGGTGGAACTGGTCGGCACCGAACCAGAAGGCCGGGGTGGCCTTGAAGGCCGGACCGAGGACGTCACCCAGGGACACGGTGTGGCCACCGGCGCGGATGACGTGGAAGATCTGCCCGGCGGCGATACGGATCGACCAGGCCCGCATGATCGACCGCAGCGGCGGCAGGATCGGGGTGGCGGTGCTGAGGTCGGGAACGGTGCCGACGAGCACCGGCACCCCGGCTTCCTGGAGCCGGATGACGGCCTGGGCGAGGTGGCTCACCGCGACCCGCGGGCGCACCCGGCGGATCACGTCGTTGGAGCCGACCAGGATGACCGCGATGTCGGCGTCGGCGGCGATCGCCTTCTCGACCTGCGGGTGCAGGTCGGAGGACTTGGCGCCGATCTCGGAGAGGTCGTGCAGACGCACCGGTCGGTGCGCCTTCTCGGAGACCCCGGAGGCGAGGACGGCGCCGGGCGTGTCCTCGACCTCGGTCATCCCATAGCCCGCGGCGCTCGAGTCCCCGAGCAGCGCGATGCTGAGGGGACGTCCCGGATGCCGCGCTCCGTACCACCCGGTCGGGGAGGGGGCCACCGGCATCTTGACCTGGTGCGTCGCCCTGACGGCAAGCGCCGCTTCCGCGACGAGGACCCCGGCGAACGCGGCCGTCGCGGCCAGAACTCCACCGCCGGCGTACGCGGTCTTGCGAGCCAGACTCTTCTTCGCCACGGGGACCACTCTAAAGTCTTTGCCCCACTACCGGGCACTCAGTATCGGGATATAGGGGATCTCACCTAGTGGACATACGCTGTCGGCATGGAGTACGTGGACTCGCTTCTCGACCTTATCGGCAACACTCCGCTCGTGCGGCTGGGGCGTGCACTGGACGGCGCCGGGGCTCTGAAACCCGGTGCCGGACCGCTGGTTCTGGCCAAGGTGGAATACCTGAACCCGGGCGGTTCGGTGAAGGACCGCATCGCCACCCGGATGATCGAGGCGGCCGAGGCCTCCGGTGAGCTGAAGCCCGGCGGGACGATCGTCGAGCCCACCTCCGGCAACACCGGTGTCGGCCTGGCGATGGTCGCCCAGCAGAAGGGCTACAAGTGCATCTTCGTCTGCCCTGACAAGGTCAGCGAGGACAAGCGCAACGTGCTCAAGGCCTACGGCGCCGAGGTCGTCGTCGCGCCCACGGCCGTGCCGCCGGAGCACCCCGACTCCTACTACAACGTCTCCGACCGGCTCGCCTCGCAGCCCGGCGCCTGGAAGCCGAACCAGTACGCCAACCCCAACAACCCGCGCTCCCACTACGAGGAGACCGGCCCCGAGATCTGGCGCCAGACCGAGGGGAAGATCACCCACTTCGTGGCCGGCGTTGGCACCGGCGGCACGATCTCCGGGATCGGCCGCTACCTCAAGGAGCAGAACCCTGACGTCCAGGTGATCGGCGCCGACCCCGCCGGCAGCGTCTACTCCGGCGGCAGCGGTCGGCCCTATCTGGTCGAGGGCGTCGGTGAGGACTTCTGGCCGGAGACGTACGACCGCGATGTCGCCGACCGGATCATCGAGGTCTCCGATGCCGACTCCTTCGCCTACACCCGCAGGCTCGCCCGCGAGGAGCAGATGCTGGTCGGCGGCAGCGCCGGCATGGCTGCGTACGCCGCCAAGCAGCTCGCCGAGGAGCTGGCCGGCACGCCGGAGGGCGAGAACGCCGTGATCGTCGTGCTGCTGCCCGACTCCGGGCGCGGCTACCTGACCAAGGTGTTCAACGACGAGTGGCTGGCGCAGTACGGCTTCGCGACCGGTGAGGCGGGCAAGCAGACCGTCGGCGACGTGCTGCGCGGCAAGTCCGGGCGGCTGCCCGACCTGGTCCACACCCACCCCGGCGAGACGATCGCCGAGGCCGTGCACATCCTGCAGGAGTACGGCGTCTCGCAGATGCCCGTCGTCCGCGCCGAGCCGCCGATCGTGGCCGCCGAGGTCGCGGGCTCGGTCTCGGAGCGGACCCTGCTGGAGGCACTGTTCACCGGCAAGGCCAAGCTGACCGACTCCGTCGAGGAGCACATGTCCCCGCCGCTGCCCTCGATCGGCTCCGGCGCCGACGCGCACGACGCCGCCCACACGCTGGGCTCCTCTGACGCGCTGCTGGTGCACGAGGACGGCAAGCCCGTCGGTGTCCTGACCCGCCAGGACCTGCTCTTCTTCCTGACCAGCTCCTGACGCCGCGGATACCCTCCCCCCTAGCGGGGGAGGGTGGCGTACGTCATGATTCGTCGTCATGATCGCGTACCCCCGCACGCGCCGGTCGGCCATTGCCGCGGCCTCTCTGATCACGCTGTTCACGCTCACCGCATGCGGGGGCGGCGACGGCGGCAGCGGGGGCGGTGACCGGCCCAGCGTCGAGGACATCCAGGGACAGATCACCCAGAGCAGCGGCGACCAGGTCACCGAGAAGCAGGCCACATGCCTGGCGAAGACCTACTACGACTCGGACCTCTCCGACAAGGCCGTACGCCTTCTGGTCGAGGCCGAGGACGTCTCCACGATCAGCCCGGAGGATCTCTCGAAGGCGGACCAGAAGGCCAGCAAGGAGCTCTACGAGCCGCTGGTGAAGTGCCTGTCGCCGGCTGAGTAGTCGCCGTTCGGCGCCGGTCGTAGCCAGGTGTCGGCCACCCGGGCGAGGTCCTCACGACCGGAGACCCCGGTCTTGCGGCTGATGTTGTGCAGATGCGTCTCCACGGTGCGGGTGCTCATCTCGAGGTCTGCGGCCAGGGAGGCGGTGGTGGGGCCCTCGGGCAGCAGCCGGAGCACCTCACTCTCCCGCCCGGAGAGCCCGATATGGGTTGCCGCGCGACGGAACATGCCCGCTCGGCTGCCGGAGATCTCGGAACGCTCCCACGCGATGTCGAGAGTCTCGGCGGCGCCGGCCAGGTCGCCGGCCTCGCGCTGCAGGATCGCCAGAGAGATCGCGGCCCTGGTCACGAACACGAGGGCGCCGGCATCGGCGAGCTTCACGATCGCCTCGCGGAGGCCGTCGATGTCGCCGGCTGCGGTGGTCGCGGCGTACGCCCCCATGCCCTGCAGCAGCGGGCTCTCGGTACCGGCCGCGAGGCTGGCGGCCCGGGTGATGTGCTTGTTCTCGTTGGCACCGCGCTCGACCGCCTCGACGGCGAGGAAGATGCCCCCGGTGATGTAACCGGCGTCGAGTCTGTGGCCGACGAGCTCGCACAGCTCCTTGAGGCTCGGCATCCGGCCGCTGGCCGGCGCCATGATGCTGGCCACCATCCCGGGCCAGGGACCGAAGGCGACCTTCGCGCCACCGATCTGGGAGGCGAGGCTGCGGGCGTACTCGGGGCGGCCCTGCGCCATCGCGATCTCGGCGCCGAGGGTCAGGATGCCGGTATGGGCGACGTCGCGGTAGGCAGCGACGCTCGAGGAGGAGAGGCTCTGGAACGCGGCCTGGCTGGCCTCGGTCAGCCGGCCGGCGATGCTCAGACCGAGTACGCAGAGGTAGGCGTGCGCCTGGATGAGCATGGCGCTGGAGCTCTGGTTGGCGGCCTCGAGCTGGTCGCGGGCGAAGTCGATGCCGCGTTCCAGGTCGCCGCCGAGCATGTCGGCGAGGCCGATGAGGAAGGCATGCAGCCCGGCGGGCTGTGGGTTCTGTGGGTGCTGGCTCTCCAGCAGGTTGCGTGCCTGCTCGACCATCCCGGCGGAGAGGAGGCGCTCGGCGGCGACGACGCCGAGCATCTCGGGACCGACCGTGTCGCGCGGGTCGGGCTCGACCGTGGGCACTTCGGGGACGTACTCCGTCTGGAACTGCAGATGGGCGCGGGAGGCCTCGAGCGTCGCGGCGAAGGTGGGCAGCCGCTTCAGCCCGTCGTCGAGCACCGCCTTGGCGGCGTTCAGGTCGCCCAGCTCGACCGCCTTCCAGGTGGCGAACCAGGCCAGCATCCAGGCCGACTCCTGGGTGTCGGTCAGCGGCGTGCGCCGCTCGACCTCCTCGATCTGGTCCCTGGGCGCGGCCGTGTTGCGGAGTGCGACCAGCAGCGGCAGCGCCGTCTCCGCCGACGGCATCTCGGTCCAGGACCGGCGCGCGCGGGTCACCTCGTCGGCCATCTGGCGCAGCGAGCGCTGGTGGAGCACGGCGGCGTCGGCGCCGCGGGGCCGGTGGGTGGCGTAGTCGAGGAGCGGTTGCTCGGCGGCGAGGTGGTTGCGGGCGATCACCAGCCCGAACGCCGAGCCCTCGGTGATCAGGTAGTCGCCGATGAGCGGCGGGTAGAGGCCCACGACCCCGCTGCCCGGGCCGTCCTCGCTGTGCCGTGCCAGGCCGTGGGCGAAGAGCGCGTCGAGGACGTTGCGCTCGAGCATCTTCTCGGCCTCGTCCAGCGGCACCGGACCCGTCACCGCGAGCGCGGTGGCACCGTCCCAGGCGTCCTGGTCGAGCCCGGCGACGAGCGGTTCGACGGCCGAGGCCAGCTCCGGAGCCCAGCCCGTACGCCGCGGCAGCCGCCACAGCCCGTCGAGCTGCTCCAGCACTCCTGCCCGCGGCCCGACCGTGGCGATGGCCCGGACCAGGCCGAGCAGGCCGCCGGTCGCCATCGCGATCCGTGCCAGGGACCCGGCCTCCACCGGGCCGCCGAGGATCTCCCGGCACACTTCGTGCACCTCGTCGACCTCGAGCGCGGGGGAGCGCACCTGGACCGACGGGGCGATGCCGAGCATCAGCGTGTTCTCGGCGACGGGATGCTGATGGCGGCTGCTGGTCACGGCCAGGAGTCGTCGCTGGCGGTGGATGTTGCGCAGGGCGCCGACCGAGTAGGTGTCGAGCGCGTCGGCGTCATCGACCACGAGCACGGTGCCGTTGCCGAGCTGTTTGGTCAGCGCCGTGGTCATCTCGCCGACGGTGCGGCGGGGGCCGGTAGGGGTCGCGCTGCCGATGCCGGCCGCGGTCAGCGCGGCGAACGGCTCGTTCTGCCAGGCGCGGTGGCCGCTGATCTGGAGCACGGATCGGCCCTCGTCCTCGAGCCGGTTGGCGACCAGGGAGCAGAGCTCGCTGCGTCCGGATCCGCGGGGGCCGACCAGATGGACGCTCAGGCCTGCGCCGACGTAGTCGATGACCTCGTCGACGACCCGCGCGAGGACACCTTCGCGATCCGACATGCTCACCCCCCACCTCAAGGTACATCCAAATGCATACCTGATTTTCTGTGGGGACGCTGTATCGCCCGCGTATTCGGTCTACTGATACGCAGGTTACCTGTTTACAGTACGTAAACAGTCCGCCTGAGACCGCAACGTCTGGCCCCGGATGATGAGATAGTGATCTCACGGGCTGAGGTTCACCTCGGCCTGTGCAGCACCACTGAGTGACACCAGGTCGCCGTATCAGCTCCCCCATCTGTTGCGGTCCTGGTGACACGAAGACTACAGAGCCCGGCCGTCCCGGACTCGAGGTCGCGATCATCCCCCCGCGGTCGTGACCTCGAGCCCAGGGCGGCCGGGTTTTCTTTGTGTCCGCTACCGACCGAGGTGCGGTGGCTCACAAGAATTGAACCCCCATCGGAGGGGGTGCTGAGGTGCGTGGGACAGCAGTGACATAGTGACTGACGTGGACAGCGTCCTGGAGTTAGCCAGGTGGCAGTTCGGCATCGTGACCGTCTACCACTTCCTGTTCGTCCCGCTCACGGTGGGACTCACCATGCTCGTCGCCGTGCTGGAGACGATCTGGCTGCGTACGAAGAATCCTGAGTGGCTTCGGCTGACGAAGTTCTTCGCGAAGCTCTTCCTGATCAACTTCGCGCTCGGTGTGGTCACCGGGATCGTGCAGGAGTTCCAGTTCGGGATGACCTGGTCGGACTACTCCCGCTTCGTGGGAGACGTCTTCGGTGCTCCGCTGGCGATCGAGGCGCTGCTCGCCTTCTTCCTGGAGTCGACCTTCCTCGGCCTGTGGATCTTCGGCTGGGACAAGCTGCCGCGGGCGCTGCACAACGCGTGCATGTGGATCGTGCACCTCGGCACCCTGGCGTCGTCGTGGTTCATCCTGGCGGCCAACTCCTGGATGCAGCACCCGGTCGGCTACAAGTTCAACGAGGTCACCGGCCGCGCCGAGCTCACCGACTTCTGGGCGGTGATGTTCAACAAGGTGCAGCTGGGCACGTTCCCGCACGTCATCCTCGCGGCGTACCTGACCGCGGCCGCGTTCATGCTCGGCATCCTCGGCTGGCTCTACCTGCGCCGGCCGGGGAAGGACAACGCCGAGCGTCCGATGTATCGCCGCGGGATGGTGCTCGCTGCGTGGGTGATGGCCATCTCGGGGATCGGCGTGGCGGTCTCGGGTGACATCCAGGGCAAGATCATGACCGAGGTGCAGCCGATGAAGATGGCGGCTGCGGAGGCGCTGTGGGAGACCTCGGACTCGTGTGCGCCGTTCTCGATCCTGACCATCGGCACCCGCGACGGGAAGCACGAGAAGTGGGCGCTCGAGGTGCCCTGCGTGCTCTCCTTCCTCGGCACCGGCACTTTCGACGGCAAGGTCGAGGGCATCTACGACCTGCAGGAGAAGTACCGGGAGACGTACGGCTCGACGCCGGGCGCGACCTACTACTCGCCGGGCGACTACACCCCCAACATCCCGGTCACCTACTGGACCTTCCGCTGGATGATGGGGCTCGGCGTGGTCGGCAGTCTCGTCGGCTTCGCGGTCCTGTGGCTGACCCGCCGGGGGCGTACGCCTTCGGGGCTGGTCGGACGCGTCCTGCCTGCCCTGGCGATCTCCGCGCCGGTGATGGTGCTGCTGGGCAACTCGATGGGCTGGATCTTCACCGAGATGGGGCGTCAGCCGTGGGTGGTCTTCGGGGTGCTGACCACCGCCAACGGGGTCTCGCCGGGCGTCGAGCCCTGGGAGGTGTGGATGTCGCTGATCGGGTTCACGCTGCTCTACGCCGTGCTCGCGGTCGTCGAGGTCGGGCTGCTCATCAAGTATGTGAAGAAGGGTCCCGACCCGTTCGTCGAGCCACCCGACCCCTCCCTGCGCGGCTCCGACTCGGATGCCGACGAGCCGATGAACTTCGCGTACTGAGGAGCCTGCGATGGAACTCACGACAATCTGGTTCTGCCTCATCGCGGTGCTGTGGATCGGCTACTTCGTCCTCGAGGGCTTCGACTTCGGCGTCGGCATGCTGCTTCCGGTGCTGGCCCGCGACGACCGCGAGCGACGCGTCATGATCAACACCATCGGGCCGGTCTGGGACGGCAACGAGGTCTGGCTGCTGACCGCCGGCGGGGCGACGTTCGCGGCGTTCCCGGAGTGGTACGCCACCCTGTTCTCCGGCTTCTACCTGCCGCTGTTCCTCATCCTGATCGCGCTGATCGTGCGTGGCGTCGCGTTCGAGTATCGCCACCAGCGGCCCTCGGTCACCTGGGCCGGCTGGTGGGACCGCGCGGTGATCTTCGGGTCCTACGTCCCGGCGTTCCTGTGGGGCGTGGCCTTCGCCAACATCGTGCGCGGCGTGCCGATCGACGCTGACTTCGAGTTCACCGGCACGGTGCTGACCCTGCTCAACCCCTACGGTCTCCTCGGTGGACTCGTCACGCTCTCGTTGTTCGTGACCCACGGGGCGATGTTCATCGCACTCAAGACCGACGGCGAGATCCGCGGCCGGGCTCGCGCGCTGGCGCTCAAGGCAGGGGTCGTCGCGGCCGTGCTCGCCGTCGTGTTCCTGATCTGGACCCAGGTGCTCACCGGCAATGTCGCGACCGCGGTGATCTTCGTCCTGGCTGCTCTGGCGCTCGTGGGTGGGCTGGCGGCTGCGTACGTCGGTCGGGAGGGGTTCGCCTTCGCCGGCACCTTCGTCGCGATCGGGCTGGCCGTGGCCGGCCTCTTCGTGGGGCTCTTCCCCGACGTGATGCCATCGAGCACCGACGTCGCGAACTCGCTGACCACCACGAACGCCGCGGCGACGCCCTACACGCTGAGGCTGATGACGATCGTCGCGGCGGTGTTCACGCCGATCGTGGTGGGCTACCAGGCCTGGACGTACTGGATCTTCCGCAAGCGGATCTCGATCCATCACATCCCCGCCGCTCATTGAGATGCGTCCGAACGACCCTCGCCTTCGCGCCCAGCTGACCGTCGCCCGCCGGCCGCTGGCCGTGGTGGTCGCGGCGGGGGTGCTGGGGGCGGTGCTGCTGATCCTCCAGACGTACGCCGTCACCGGACTGCTCATCTCCGCGATCCGTGGCACGGGGTCGGTGAGCGGCTGGGCACTGGCGGTCGTGGCCGTCTTCGCCGGGCGAGCCGTCGTCGGCGTCGTCTCCGACGTGGCGGGCGCCCGTTCCGCCGGTGTCGTGGGCGCGGATCTGCGGCGCCGGGTGGTCGGCGCGATCCTGCGCGGTCGGTCGGGGAGCTCGGGCTCGCTCTCGGCGTTGGCCACGCGCGGGGTCACCGCGGCCGAGCCGTACCTGACGCGCTATGTGCCGGCGCTCGTGCTGGCGTGCGTGCTGCCCGTCATGGTGCTCGCGGTGATCGCCTGGACCGACCCGCTCAGCGGTCTCATCGTGGGGCTCACGTTGCCGCTGATCCCGATCTTCGGGGTGCTGGTCGGCCTGGCCACGCGTGACCAGGCGGCCGGCCAGTGGCGGGCGATGTCGGCCCTGGCCGGTCACTTCCTCGACGTGATGAAGGGCCTGCCGACCCTGGTCGCCTTCGGCCGCGCCACGGCCCAGTCGCGGGTGATCGCCAAGATCACCGACAGCTACCGCCGCCGCACCCTCGAGACCCTGAAGATCGCGTTCGCCTCCTCGGCCGTGCTCGAGCTCGTCGCCACCATCTCCGTCGCCCTGGTGGCGGTGATCATCGGCGTCCGGCTCGCCGCCGGCGCGGTCGACCTGCAGACGGCGCTCGTGGTCCTGCTGCTGGCCCCCGAGGCCTACTGGCCGCTGCGTCGCGTCGGCGCCGAGTTCCATGCGGCCGCCGAGGGCACCGCCACCCTCGAGGCCACCGCGGACCTCTCCCGAGACGTCACCCGCGTCGGCCGAGACGTCACCGACTGTCATCTCGACCGACGGGAGCGACGCCTCGGCATGTCTCTCGACGGGGTGGGACTGACCTACCCGGACCGCGAGCGGCCCGCTCTGGCGCCGGTCTCCGCGACGGTCCCCGACCGGGGGATCACCGCGATCGTCGGCCCGAGCGGTTGTGGGAAGTCCACGTTGCTGGCGACGATCGCGGGGCTGCACGAGACGTACGACGGTGCCGTCGAGCTCGACGGCCAGACCCCGGCCGCGGGCGACGAGTGGCGGCGACGGTTCGCGTATCTGCCCCAGCGTCCGGTCTTCGTCAGCGGGACCATCGCCGACAACCTGCGTCTGGGGTCGCCGGGGGCGACCGAGAGCGACCTGTGGCAGGTGTTGAAGAGGGTCGCGCTCGCCGACCGGATCGCCGAGCTTCCCGGTGGTCTCGGTGCTGACCTCGCCGAGGACGGCCGCTCGCTCTCGGCCGGTGAGCGAGCCCGGCTGGCGCTGGCCCGCGTCGTACTCTCCGATCGTCCCTGGGTCCTCCTCGACGAGCCCACCGCCCATCTCGACCCCGACACCGAACGGATCATCGCCGACACCGTCACCGACCTCGCCCGCGACCGCGCCGTCGTCCTCGTCGCCCACCGCCCGGCCCTCATCGACATCGCCGACCAGGTCATCACCCTCTCCGCCGAGGCGTCGCCCCCGTCGGCCGAGGCGTCACTGGCGTCGGGCGCGGCGTGCCAGCCGGCGGCCCCCCCCGCACCCCCGGCCCACTCGG